>DATHCU010000228.1:0-5141 GCA_035319385.1 Thermodesulfovibrionales bacterium | reverse complement strand
CAAACGCCCTCCTCACCTCCTTTTCAGAGAAGGTGAATCCGCCCTTTTCGGCGTTGGTGCTGTCTGACAGAAGAAGCATCGTACCTCTTTCGCCGTATTCCGCAAAACGGCGGAAGTCCATAAGCTGGCCGTCCACCGGCGTAGGATCAAGCTTGAAGTCTCCCGTGTGCACAACCAGGCCCAGAGGGGTTGTTATACCAAGCCCCACCCCGTCGACGATGCTGTGGGTGACCCTCACGAATTCGACCGAAAAGACTCCTACCGTTATCACATCCCTGGGCATCACGGGGACCAATTCCGCATCTTCGAGGTTATGCTCGCGCAATTTTTCTCTGACAAGCCCGAGAGTCAGAGGAGTCCCATAAACTGGGATCTTCAGTTCCTTTAAAACGAAGGGCAGTGCGCCGGTGTGGTCTTCATGGCCATGTGTAAGGATGATCGCCTTGACTTTGTCGCGGTTGTTCAGAAGGTAGGAAAAATCGGGTATGATGAAATCCACCCCGAGCGTATCCTCTTCGGGGAACATTAGGCCGGCGTCAACAACAATGATGTCATCACCGTATTCGAAGACCGTCATGTTTATGCCGATCTCCTCGACGCCGCCAAGAGGAATTACAGAAAGAGTATTCTCCACGAATAAATATTATATCAGATTTGGGCCTGACAGGTCCTGAAAACAGTCGCTACAGATCGGCAGCGATCTTGTTCTCAATTACGCACTGGAGCATCTCCAGTTCATCCTGATCAAACCATGTGAGCCCGCATATGCCGCAGCGGTCAATCTCTATCAGATAGGCAAGGCTGTAAAATGTTCTGAACATGGGGTGGCCGCATTTCGGACAGCACACCGGATGGCTCGCATCGTGCGGACCGCCTTTGATCTTCCTGAGGCTGATCTTCCTCTGGTTGTCGGTCAGCACCGCCCTTGCCAGCGACTTTACCCTTTCTGTGCAGACTTCTTCCCTGCGCGCAACAATCCTGGGTATCTTGTCATTTTCTATCAGGCTCCCTCCGCAGAACCTGCACTGATCGATATGCGTCTTTTCATATGTGATTCTTGCCAGTGGTTGTCTGCACAACGGACATGCAAGAGAAGAACTCTTTCCGTCCATTTTATTCACCCGTTCTGCAAGCAGATCGTGTATCAGAGAATCCTCCGACGCCCTCCGGACAGTGCGGCCGTGAGATGTCCTGGTCCATGTCACAGGAGAGAGCCATGACAGCGATGCCAGTTCACCAGGGCTGTATGGTCCCTGCCATCGGCTATGAGGATCCATCAGATAATACCTGTCGTCCTGATTGCCTGCCTTGATTGTCCCTGTGGCAGCGGCCGCATCCTTGTTGAGGATGGATATGTCAGCATGTGCCATCGAGAGAAGGATATCTATCCTCTTCATGATAGGCGGGTGAGTCGACATCAGATTCTGCCAGAAACCCTCGTCCTCTTCTTGCTCAGACTCCTCCGGATTTGCTATACAGAGCATTTCGAGACCGCTCCCGACGAGACCCGTACTCCTCCAGTTGCGGGACAGAAAATACAGGGCCTCGGCCATTGCAACGGGATCCCTGGTCATCCGCACCGATGCGGCGTCAGCCCTGTACTCCCGTTCCCTGGAGATAAAAAGGTTGAGCATCTGCCCCAATTTTGTCAGGGTCCAGAACAGGAAGAAGACGGGATGGAGTCCCCTGCCCCTCTCCTCATCCCCGAAATCCTGAATCTTTTCGAGCATGGCCGCGTACATGCCGAAGAGACTTGTGGCAACGGTAGCCTGGATGCAGTCATTGGAGAGGATATGATAAGCCTCATGCGCAAGAACCGCCTCAAGCTGCGGCCTCGTCAGTCTGGACAGGAGACCTTCCGTTATCCCAATCACCGCATGTCCGTTAAGGTCTTCAACCGCGATCGCGTTCAGAGAAAGGCTCGGGATGACCATACAATCGATCTTCTTTGTCCTTCCCGTTACGACATGTATTTCATCAACAACATTTCTCAGTTGTCTGTGTACACCGTCTTCAGGGTCCGGATTTGCCGCACCAAGACTGGTCATCACAGTATCCGACGCCCCTGATGCGGAAAACCAGAAATGAACGCCCGCCAGAACAACCGCTATGGCCGTCACCGTCACCAGCGCACCGGGATAGTGCCAGATAAAGAATGAACCAGTCTTCAGATAGTTATAAGGGAAGATGAACAGGAACCCCTGCACGAAGGCGAACATCGTAAAGAAATACAGTCCGACCAGGATGAAGTAGAATACGCCTATTCTCCACGTCTTCTGCTTTTCGATCTCAATAAAAGTCAGCGGCATATGATTTCAGGGCCTGTTGACCGTTTGGGCCGGCGGCCGAAGTCGGTCATCTTCTCCGGCCGAATAATACTCCGCCTTGCCGAAGCCGAACAGTCCGGCAATGATGTTGTTAGGGAATACCTCGATCTTCGTTCTGAGATTCGCAACCAGGTCATTATAAAACTGCCGCGAAAAAGCGATCTTATTCTCGGTAGACTTCAGCTCTTCCTGAAGCTCCATTACACTCTCAACGCTCTTCAGAACAGGATAATTCTCCATGACCGCAAATAGCCCCTGCAATGCCTGCGTCAGCTGGGATTCGCACGCGGCCCTCGCCCTGACTCCGCTTGACGACAGGGCCATAGCCCTCGCCGATATCACCCTTTCCAGGATATCACGCTCGTACGCCATATACCCTTTGACCACTGATACCAGGTTCGGGATCAGGTCATGCCGCCTCTTCAGCTGCACGTCTATCTGCTTCCAGGCGTTCTGCACCTCGTTCTTGTAGAACACAAGACTGTTATAAGTAAAGATAATCCAAGAAAGGATGAGAACAAATATACCAACCGCGATCCATATGGTCATTCTTCCACCGCCCCGATATGCATTGTATATTATATCTGCTCCAGTCCAGGAATACTCCGCCCATGCTTGTACGCCGCCCGAAAGCGGGAAACGGGTTTCGATTTCCGGATACGCTCTTCAGGAAATCATGTGGATAATAGGAACCCCTCTCGCCCTCCGGCAAAGAGGGATCAGAAATGACGCTCACCGACTATCAGACAATAAGAAAGTTGCAGCCTGAAGGAATATCCAGCAAGAGGGGGAAGCATTCAGTTAAGGGTGGTTTTCAAGAAATCCCCTCCTTGGACAAGGAGGGGTCGGGGTGGTTATTTTACATCCTATCAAAACCCCTCCAACCTCCCCTTGAAAAAAGGGGAGGATTTAGAACCCGTAACTGAGGGGTTACCAAGAGGGATGGGAAAACTATTGTTTGATTATCCTTAGTCTGATATGTTAAAAAATTCAGGACAGCAGTGCGCCCCGCGGGATAATAAGGAAAAAGGTCAGGCGGGTCATTAATCTGATGAGCAGGCATTGCTCGGAAAAATAGAAAATACACTTTAGCGTTGGCGCTCAGATAGAAAACTAATGAAAACGAGGAGGCAACACATGAGAAATGTAGCGGCGGTGATCTTCAGTCTGTTTTTCATGCTGGCGGGGTTCGGCATCTCGACAGCAGCTGATCAGGATTTGAAGGGGGGCAAGGATCATCCCATTCTTTCGAGGATGCCGAACTTTCACATAACGGAATATAAGGACATCGAATTCGGCAGCTATAAATTTATTGTCGAGCAAAACAAGAAATCTGTCCCGGTCAACGTCGAGGGCCATAAGTACTATATCCGATATGACCTGAACCAAGGCGCCACCAAACCCGGGAACCTCAAGATCGTCAGGAACATCGAGGACGCTCTCAAAAAGATAGGCGGCAAGATCCTCGTTGATGTTTCCGGACAATGGGGCGTCTTCCGGTCTTCGACAATTATGGTTCGGAAGGAAGACAAAGAAACATGGGTCAATGTTAAAGCAACGGACACCTCTTATGAGCTTACGATCGTCGAAAAAGAGGTAATGAAGCAGGAGGTTGTTGCAAACGCAGAGGCGATGGGTAATGACATCAATACGACCGGCCACGCTTCAATATACGGCATCTATTTTGACACCGGAAGATCGGAGATAAAGCCTGAATCCGATGCCGCCATTTCGGAGGTCGCAAAACTCCTTAATGACAACGGCTCTCTCAAGTTATACATCGTCGGCCATACGGACAACGTGGGGGCCTTCGATTCCAATATGAAGCTCTCGAAAGACCGTGCGGAGGCGGTGGTTAAGGCCCTATCGTCCAAATACGGGGTTGCCGCAGCGCGCCTGAAGCCCTATGGTGTGGCATCCCTTTCGCCTGTGGCGTCGAATGACACAGAGGACGGGAAGGCGAAAAACCGCCGTGTGGAATTAGTCAAACAGTAATCCCAGAGTTTGGGATTGGGACCGATTCATGATTATCCGCAGCGAGAGAAAAGCTGACATTGAGGCGATATTTGAGATTACTAAAGAGGCTTTCAGGAATCATCCTTATAGTAATCAAACAGAACAGTTTATAGTCAATGCATTGCGCGCTGCCAATGCATTGACTATTTCACTGGTGGCCGAGGTCGCTGAGAGGGTGGCCGGCCATGTTGCTTTCTCACCCGTAACAATTTCCGGCAGCAGCCCCGATTGGTACGGCCTTGGCCCTGTTTCCGTGTTGCCTCAATTCCAGAGACAGGGAATCGGGCAGGCCCTTATTCGTGCAGGCCTGTCTCTGCTGAAATCGATGGGGGCCCGGGGTTGCGTACTTGTGGGCGAACCCGACTACTACAACAGGTTTGGCTTCAGGAGCTTTACGGACCTGATCTTTGAGGGCGTCCTGCAAAAATACGTCCTGGCCCTGCCATTTGACGAAGAGATGCCCCGGGGTTCTATTAGACATCACTCAGGCTTTTCTGCGACCAGCTGAAGATGATACGTTGATGACTTTTCGGGAAGGTTGCTTGAAATCAAGATAAAAAGGAGTCCTTGGGATGGAAGATTTAAAGAAGTCTGAACCCTGGCGGGTCTTTCGGATACAATCCGAACTTGTCGAGGGTTTCGAGACCCTTAATGAGCTTGGCCCGGCAGTCGCAATCTTCGGCAGTTCCCGTATGAAAACCGGCTCACACTATTACGAGAAGGCGGTTGAGCTGGGAAGGAAACTCTCCGACACGGGTTTTGCCGTTATCACCGGGGGCGGACCCGGCATCATGGAGG
>DATHCU010000227.1:0-8625 GCA_035319385.1 Thermodesulfovibrionales bacterium | reverse complement strand
CATTGAGCGGGTGCGGGAAGGCGAATGAGTATTCCCTCCCTGCGGGAGTCTCTCTGACCGTAATCTCGTCAGCCTCGGATATGGCGGTGAATCCGGTCGGTACCAGGGCAGAGAGTTTGTAAAAGGCGAGCCCGTTTATTGACGGATACCAGTCTCCGGTAAGAGAGATCCCTCTGGAGCTGACAATGCCGCCTCGAACCACACCCGCATTCTCCAGATTCTCGCCGCCGCTCTTTTCCCCCGCAAACACTCCTTCATATCTTATTTCGAGCCGCCCTTTCCCGTAAGCCTGTATCAGGCCCTCGTCCTTTCTGTATTCAACGGGCCTGCCATTCAGACTTGCGGACTTGATGGCGAGTCTTCCGGTGGAGACCGAGATCTTGGCAGTCTCCGGGAAATCAATTAAAGCCTCGCCCTTCAGAGAATTCTCCTGCAGATTAAACGAGACTGAGAGCCTGTACTCCGGTATCGATCCTTTGTCACTTCCCCCGGCAGATGCCGGACTGACTAGAAAGGCGCCTACTGCAAAGATAAGCAGTATCGATCTTAATTCTGTCATCTACAACTCCCGCTTATCTGCGATACTTCTTCTATCTGAATCTGCCGTCTCCGCGACCGTCTCCGCCCCGTCCTTCTCCACCTCTCTCCCCTCGCCCGCCTTCACGTTCACCCCCCCTTTCGACGCCTCTCTCCCGGAATTCTTGATGGGGTGCTTCCCTGAACTCTTCATGTCCTTCCCGGTGTTCCTCGCGAAATCTCTCATGATGTCCCTCCCATTCTCCAAAGGGGACATAGTAATTGTGCAGGGGATCATAATACCCGTCATAGTACCCGGGGTAATAGCCATGGTGATAAGGCCCTCCCACTACACAGCCATAAGACAAAAGCAGACCCAACAAAAAACCGCAAGTAAGAATCATCTTCAGATTCATGGCGCTTCTCCTTTCTCCTATCAGTGAAGTTAAACTTCTTTCAAACATTCTTACCAAGACGTCTATTATTATCTTGGCAATTAGATACTTCGGTATCGTCATTGTCCGGCTTGACCGGACAATCTAGAACCTATTGACTGGATTCCCCGATCAAGTCGGGGAATGACAACCCTGAGATCTTGTATATTTGCTTGCCGTGTTAGTAGATAAAGGTGTGTATCCCAGCGCCCCTCCCTTTGCCCTATCTCTGCAGAGTGAGCGTGTCATGAAGGCTCACTTATGCACTTATCTGCACCCCTACAGAACCAACCCAATATCTGCGAGTTCCTTCCTGGTAGACTCATGGCCCTTGTGCTGAATTCCGTGTATTCCGAGTCCCCTTGCAACTTCAATAAACATTGCCCTGTCGTCGATATAAACAACCTGCTCAGGCTCAGCCTGGCTCATATCCAGGGCAATGCGGTAAATATCCTCATCCGGTTTCCTGTAATGCACAAAACATGAAGAGACAAAGAAATCTATTATGTCGGTGAGCCTGAATTTCCTTATTCGGTGGACCGTAAGCTCCCGGCCCTCGTTGCTGACAGCGGCTACCCTGAGATCATATCGTTCCTTCAGACCTCTGACGAATTCTATCATTTCCTGAAAAGGCTTCGACTGACTGAACATGAATGTCTTAAAGTCCGCATGGGTAAAAGCACGCTCCTCATAAAATACCACCCTCCTTAAATAGTCATCCAGCGTCAGTTTGCCCTGCTCATACGTGTCGAAAGTCAGATGATGGCGCTCGTTCATCTCTTCCAGATCCAGATGAAAGATCCCTGCCGCACGCTCACGCATGCCACGGTCCCAACCATTAGTAAGCAATACTCCGCCGATATCCAGAAAGAGAGTTGTTATCAGGCTCATTCAGTAATCCAGTGCCGGCCTTCGTCTTCGAGCAAGAGTTGCGCTTTCAGAGGTCCCCAGGCACCCGCTGCATAATTCGGGAAATCCGGAGGGGTTACGCTTTCCCATCTCGCTATTATCGGATCGACCACTTGCCACATGGACTCGACCTCATCTTCCCTGACAAAGAGTGTAAGGTCCCCCTTCAGGCAATCAAGCAACAGCCTCTCATATGACAGATGGGGTTTCATCTTAAAAGTCTCGGGATAGCTGAAGACCATGTTTACCGGATAAATCTGGTTCTCGGAGTAGGGGTACTTCACTCCAAAACGAACCGTGATCTTCTCGTCCGGCTGTATTGTTAGTATTAGATAATTCGGCTCAGGCACATCGCAGATCCGGCCGAAGAGTCTGAGCGGTACCTGCCTGAGCTGGATGCAGATTTCCGTGACGTGTCTGGACAATCTTTTGCCGGTGCGCAGATAGAAAGGCACTCCGGCCCAGCGCCAGTTGTCAATGAACATCTTGGTCGCAAAGAAAGTTGGCGTGACCGAGTTGGGAGAGACCTGCGGTTCCTCCCTATAGGCTGCGACATCGTGTCCGCCTATCTTCCCGGGGCCGTATTGCCCCCTTATTGTGAACTGGTCTATATGCTTCTCATCTATCGGCCTGATAGACCTGAAGATCTTTATCTTTTCGTCCCTGATCAACTCGGCTCTAAAGCCGACCGGCGGCTCCATGGCGATCAGCCCAACAAGCTGGAGCAGATGATTCTGCACAATATCCCTTACCACGCCCGCGCTCTCGTAAAATCCACCCCTATGCTCGATGCCGATATCCTCCGCGACCGTTATCTGCACGTTATCGACATACTGTCTGTTCCACAGGTGTTCGAACATGGTGTTGGAAAAGCGGAAGAAGATTATGTTCTGCACAGGCTCCTTGCTCAGATAATGATCGATGCGGAAGATCTGATTTTCATCAAAAGCCTTCCGAATCGTATTATTCAATTCCGCTGCCGACGCGGCGTCCCTGCCAAAGGGCTTTTCTACAATAATGTTGGTGAGGAATCTTCCCTTGCAGAGGTTGTGCCGCTCCAGCTTGTCAATGACAACCGGCATTATTACGGGAGGCACCGCCATATAATAAACGACCCGCCTTGTCTTGTCCGGCCTGGGGACAGATATCCTCACTATCTTCTTGATCAGTCTCTCGAAATTCTCATCATCTTCAAAGACACCCGTGAAATAGAACAGACGTTTACTGAATTCTTTCCATTTGTCCTCGTCCACGGATTCATCGGTGAACTCTGAAATCGCCTCCCTCATCATGTCCCGGTATTCTTCCTCGCTCATTTTGACTCTATCGAAGCCGAGGATGGAGAAATCTTTCAGCAGCTCATCATTCTTGTACAGGTGAAAGATGGACGGAAGAAGCTTTCTCTTGCTCAGGTCGCCCGCACCGCCAAAGATTACCATTGTGAAGGGCTCAAGACCCTGTTTCTCGAGGGTTATATCGCACGTCTTCAGAAACCGGCTGTCAATCATATCGTCATTGAGTACATCCATATTTACTGCTCCTTCCGTGGATCTGATCATAGGGTATGCGATTCGATTTCTGAAGCATAATCACAGAGACGAGTTAAATACATTTCGTTTATCACTTGATCAGCGAATTCCAGTCCGCAGAGAACCTCTCCATGCCCTTTATTGTTAGATCGTGAGAAATGTCATAGTCCTGCCATGCTTTTGAGAGATCGATGTCGTTATAGGGA
Source organism: Thermodesulfovibrionales bacterium (assembly GCA_035319385.1). Lineage (GTDB taxonomy): Bacteria > Nitrospirota > Thermodesulfovibrionia > Thermodesulfovibrionales > SM23-35 > DYFC01. The sequence goes on along the minus strand of DATHCU010000227.1, from coordinate 5,031 downwards.
ATCGGACTCAGTCCCTCATGCCCGTACACATAATCAGGGCCGGGGATTGACATCCCCGTTTCTGCCCACTCCTTCAATATCTTGAAAGGAACCGTGATAATATCCGAGCCGAGCCCGATCGCGTACAGCAGATGATCGAGGGTCCTCACACTCGCGGTAAGCACCTCCACGTGTCCGTCCCCTCGCTGATACATCCTGATGATGTTGGAAATAAGATCCATGCCGTTCTCTTTCCTGTCGTCAAGCCGTCCGATAAACGGCGAGACAAACACCTCACCCTTCTTCGCCCCATTTGTCGCGGCATAGACAGCCGCCGCCTGCTCCTGGGTGAAGCAGAGAGTCATATTGACCCGAAGACCGGATTTGACAGCCTGTTCCGCGGCTTTAAGTCCTTCCTTTGACGTCGGGAATTTTATGTGGGCATTCGGGATCCATGTGAACATCTCTTTGCCCTGCTTCAGCATTTCTTCCGCCCTGGTAGAAAGATCGGCATACACCTCGATGGATATGGAACCCTGAGGGATAAGAGACGATATCTCGCCGACTACATTTCTATAGAAATCTATTATCTCCTTCTCCGTGAACCTGCCTCCCTTTTTCAGCCTCTCGGCTGCCTGCGGATTCTTGGATATGAGGGTCGGATTTGTTGTCTGCCCGTCAAGAAAGCCGAGGCTGCCGAGCACCTCCCTGGTCTCGACAGGATCTCCTCCGTCGAGAAATATTCTTGACTTCAGGTCCTTCGGTCTCATATCAACTCCTTTACCTTTTGGATAATGGCATGCTTCGATATCCCCTCGTATTCCAGAAGCTCTGCAGGCTTCCCGCTCGCGGGCATCTTCCTTACTGCAAGCAGATGGATGGGAATTGCCACGACATCAAACGCGCTTTTGACGGCCTCTCCTAATCCCCCCTCTGCAAAGTGGTCCTCAACGGTAATTATCGCCTTGGTATCCCTAGCAGCTTCTCTAAGGGTTGATACGTCTATCGGCTTTATGCTGTATAGGTCGATCACCCTGATGTATATCCCTTCTTTTTTCAGTTCCTCATAGGCTGCAAGGACTTCATGAAGGGTGATCCCAGCGGATACAACGGTCACCCGGTCTCCACCGGCCTTTCTCAGGACCTTGCTTCCTCCGATGACAAACTCTTCGCCCGCATCATAAAGAATGGAGGTCTCTTTCCTTGTGGTACGGATATATACGATGCCCTTGTGTCTTGCGGCCTCTTCAACAAGTCTTTCAGTGCAGACCGCATCCGAGGGATACAAGACGACACTGTCCAGAATCGTCCTGAACATCGCAATATCTTCAAGCCCCATTTGAGAAGGGCCGTCTTCGCCTATAGAAACCCCTGCATGCGACCCTGAGAACTTGATATTGGCATTCGAATACTGGCTCATCCTGATCTGGTCAAAGGCCCTCGTGAAGAATGCGGCAAAGGTGGAGATAAACGGTATCTTGTCCCTGCGCTGGAATCCTGTTGCGGCCCCGACCATGTTCTGCTCTGCGATATACATCTCGAAAAAGCGTTCGGGATACCTCTCCCCGAAGATCTCTGAATACGTCGAATTGCTGACTTCGGCATCCAGGGCCACTATGTCAGGGAATTGAGGGAAGATCCTCCTCAGGGCATTTCCGTAAGCTTTTCTTGTGGCCACAGGCTTGTCAGGGGGATAGCTGAGTTCCGAAGCCTTCTCAGGTGGAATACTCTCGGGCTTTAGGTCTTTTGGTAAAGATATCCTTCCCCTTACTCTCTTGTCGATCTCGCCGAGTTCCTTCAAGGCCTGTTCATATTGCTCTCTGTTTAAGGCCTTGCCGTGCCATCCGTTTTTGTCTTCGATAAATGATACGCCTTTGCCCTTGATGGTCCTGGCAATGATCATCACGGGCTTGCCCGTCGGCCGCAGAGCCCTCTTAAACGCGTGCAGGATCTGCTCAAGATCATGCCCGTCGATGACCTCGGTCTTCCAGCCGAAGGAAGCGATCCTCTTCTTATACGCGGCCAGGTCGTGGCCGTACATCGTCTCGCCGCGCTGCCCAAGGCGATTAACGTCGAGTATGCCGATGAGATTGTCCAATTTGTAATGGGCGGCAATCTGCATAGCTTCCCACTGGGAGCCTTCCGCCATTTCGCTGTCGCCCAGAAGGACAAATACCCTGTAGGGAAGCTTATCGATAAACTTTGCATTCAGCGCCATGCCGAGTCCTATGGGAAGCCCCTGTCCCAGAGAGCCTGTCGAGGCCTCCACATAAGGGAACGCGACGGTCGGATGGCCTTCCAGCCTGCTCCCGAATTTTCGCATTGTCAGCAGTTCCGCTTCGGTCACCCTTCCGGCTGCAGCCCACATGGAATAAAAAAGAGGGGAGGCATGTCCCTTCGAGAAGATTAGGCGGTCGTTATTGGGAAGTCCCGGCTGATCCGCGTCAAAGCGGAAGATTCCACCGAACAAAAGAGCGGTCATCAGTTCCGTCGCTGACAGCGATGATGTCGGGTGTCCTGAGCCCGCCTCTGTGGTTGAGGCGAGGATATAATACCGGATCAACCTCGCCAGCTTTTCCAATGTCTTAATGCTGTCTTCTTCGGCCATTATTTCTCCCCTTTTCCTTTTCTCAGGACTTCATGTCCTCCGAACTGATTCCTCAGTGCGGACACGATCTGACCCGTGTAACTCGGAGCATCCTGAGATCGCAGCCTGAATTGCAGCGCCCCATCTATGACGGGTACCGGTACTCCGAGTTCTTTTGCAGCCTCGACCGTCCAGAGGCCCTCGCCGCTCTGAGATACTGAACCGGATATATCATCCAACTCTCTGCCATGCTGTTCGAAAGCATTCTTGAGCCACCCGACAAGGCGCGACTCAATAACGCTCCGCCGGTTATAAACCCCGGCTATCCTGGCCAGATTCAAGTCAAAGTCCGATGCCTTCATGACCGCAAACCCTTCTGCGATCGCCTGCATCATTCCGTATTCGATGCCGTTGTGGACCATCTTCACGAAGTGACCGGAACCTGATCCGCCCATGTGGCCATAACCCTGTTCCGCTGAGATGTCCCTGAACAGCGGCTCAAAGCGATCGAAGAGTACTTTGCTGCCGCCTACCATGAGGCAAGCGCCGTTTCTCGCGCCGGCAGGTCCTCCGCTGACACCTACATCCAGGAAATCTATCCCTCTGCGGTCCAACTCACGGGCCCTTCTCATCGATTCCTTGTACGGCGAATTCCCTCCATCGATAATCGTGTCCCCTTTCTGCAGGAGAGGAACAAGCTCACGCAGAACGGCATCAACCGCCTGATGCGGGACCATAAGCCAAACGAGCCGGGGCGCAGTCAGCGCCGATGACAGGACTGTCAGAGAGTCGGACGCCCGCGCTCCGAGTCTGGCGATCTTCTTAACCGCCTCTTGGTTCTGATCAAAGGCGGCAACAGAGTGCCTTTTTTCCAGAAGACGCTCCACCATGTTGAATCCCATTTTACCTAGACCGACGTATCCGAGTTCCATCTTCCATATTCCTTTCCCCTCAAGGGAGGAGCGATTCTACTACCCTCTCCCTTGAGGGGAGAGGGTAAGGGTAAACAATAGGCTACACAGAGGCTCTACTTAGTAGTCTCTCTCAAAATTCTCTATCTTTGACAACCTCCGCTTGTGCCTCTCCGCTCCTGAAAATACAGCGCCGAGCCATATTTTAACGATGTCTTTGGCAAGCTCAGGTCCTATGACCCGGGCGCCCAGGCACAGGATATTTATGTTGTCGTCCTCAACTCCCTGATGAGCAGAAAAAGAATCATGGCATGTTCCGGCACGGATGCCCGGAAACTTGTTTGCCGCGACACATGCCCCGAGACCGCTCCCGCAGATGAGAATCCCCCTGTCCGCCTTGCCGAGGAGTATCTCCTGGGACACGGACAGGGCAAAATCAGGATAATCAACGGGGTCAGGGGAATAAGTCCCCAGGTCATGCACCTCGTGCTTAAGCCCCTTCAGAAGATCCACAATAATATTTTTCAGCGAATAACCCCCATGGTCTGCTCCAATTGCTATCTTCATTTTAATTCCCTCTGTCCTTTATAGTTACAACTATAGCACCTTTTTAACGCATGTTGAATTCCACCAAAACAAAAAATCATTTACAGGGTGGAGTCGGCTGCGAAAGTCAAGAATCTATTTGGGAAAGGCATATGCCCTCCTTTTCGCACTGTGGAATACTTGTGTCGGACGATCCCGGGAATAGACAATTCTATGGGGACTGATTAGTATAGGAGGACAAACAAATTGTCAAAGGTGATATTAAAAGTGAACCATTATTTTAGACGCGCCGGGATAGAGGACATAGCCGAACTGCGCAGGCTCGCCCGCAGCATCTGGGAAGAGGCCTACAGGGCGATATTGTCCGTGGAACAGATAGAGTACATGCTGGACATGATGTATTCCGGGGAGGTAATAGCAAGTGAACTCGCCGGCGGCGTCATCTGGGACCTCATTGTCTGCGATGGAATTCCTTGTGGCTATTTGTCGTACCTGCCCGAGGAGGACAATGCGGTTAAGCTTTCGAAGATCTATATCGAAAAGGATTTCAGGGGTAAATCAATTGCAGAGGATGCCCTCAGGCGCGTGATTGAATACGCCGCGCAAAAAGGCAGAGATCATGTTTTTCTCACCGTCAACAAGAACAACAAAACGGCCATCCGCGCCTACGAAAAGAACGGTTTCGTCATCACGGATTCGGTCGTAACAGACATAGGAAACGGCTTTGTCATGGATGACTATGTAATGAAATACAAGATTTCGGGGCAATCGAAATTCTCGACATAGATCTGCTGCATGTCATTCAACCTTTACAAACCCTGCCACGCCTCATCCTCTTCAGGCAAGAGCCAATCTTTTCTGAAAGATGAATCGCCGGCGATCGCGGTGTCGATGCCTTCCAGAGGAACTGCCGTGCTCTGGCTTCTCACAGAAGTTGCAATGTCGTGCAACGCAATAATTGTAAAAAGTATAAGAGGTATTCGTTACATGAGCAGAAACGTGATCTAT
>DATHCU010000226.1:0-2802 GCA_035319385.1 Thermodesulfovibrionales bacterium | reverse complement strand
ATCGTTCCATTGTTTCCGAAGGTAGCTCTCCCACTTTTCAGGGAAGTCGTCCTCCAGTTTGTAGTTGCCGAAAATAAACTGCTGGACCACGCAGAACTCGCGAAAGAAGTCCTCCAGTTTCTTCCCGGACATCATTTTCCCTATAACGCTCTCTGAATGCCTACGGTGATAGTTCAGCTTCCCAGCTTCGTACCGCACTCTCCCGCCTTTTATGGCATTTACTATGAAGTACCAGTCTCCCGCGATGCGCATGTCCCGAAAGGTCTTCCGGAACTCATTGTCCAGCTCCACCTTTCTGAAAAGAACCGCGCTGATGTTCAGAATGGTGTCCTTAACTCCAAGCCCGTCGTTAATCTCCTCGGTTGCGGAGACAAGATAGCTCTTTCTCCATTTAGTCTTTGATAATGACGACAGGTACTCTCCGTCGACATAGTCTCCTGTAACCTTGTCGTTCTCGTCCATCACATGCGAATTGGCATATGCAAGTTTTACCTCTTGATTCCGGAACGCAGGCAGCAGTGTTTCAAGGAACTCGGGTTCGCACATGTCGTCAGACTCCGCTATCCAGATAATATCGGCCCTCGCCAGATCAAACCCCTTGAGCCACTGTTTAAAAGGAGAGCCTGAGTTCTTCTCGTTTCTTACGATGCGGACATCCGCATAACCGGCGTATTTGTTCAGTTCCTCCATGCTGTTGTCGGTGGAAGCGTCATCGAGGAGGATAATCTCAAAGTCCTTGAAAGTCTGGTTGAAGACACTCTCAAGCCGCTTGTGCAAGTAACGCGCATGGTTATAGTTGGGGATAATCACCGATACAGCCGGTTTCTTCTGAGCGGCGTTACGGCATACCGACATTACATGCGGCGCGGTATTCTCCACAGTATACCCGGCAAGCACCTTCTCCCTGGCGCGGCTGCCCAACTGCCGCCTCAGTTTCTCATCCTCCATCAGAACGAGCACCTTATCCGCCATAGCCTCCGCAGCCTCACAGGGGACAATAAAACCGGCGTCTTCTCCAACGAAATCCGGCATTCCGCCGGCATCTGCGAAACATATAACGGGCAGACCGCACTCCGCAGCCTCAAGGCCGACAAGACCGACCGGCTCTTCGCGCGACGACAGAAGGAAGACGTCTCCTGCCTGCATATATTCCCTTGGCCTGTCCTTGAGCCCGGTGAAGGTCACATATTTATCCAGCCCCTCCTTCTCCAGCGACTCGATATGATCGGCCCAGACTCCGTAACGTTCGTCGCGCTCCCCCGGGTCAAACCTACCTATCCAGTAGAAATGAAAATTATCCAGCCCTCTCCTTCGGAGAATGCGGGCCACATCTATGAACAGATCCGCACCCTTGCGGAAGGCCATACCAAGGCCGCAGCCAAAAACAAGGAACTTGTCCTTCTCCAGGCCGAGTCTCTTCCTTATCTTCCGCCTCCCCCTGCTGTCCGCAGCCTCCACGGAACACTCAGGACTGATACTCGAATAGACCGTACTGATTTTCGATTCATCAACCCCATGGGTCTTCACCAGGTTTTCGCGGACAGCCCCGGAGATGGCAATGAAGTGCTCAGAGTATTCAAGCACATCATCGATCCACTCGGCAGCGTATCGCTTGATGCTCATTTCCAGCTCGTGGAAATGCATAACTATCGGAACCTTAAGCCGCCTCAGAAGGCCGTACACCCGGCCCGAAGCGGCGGAATTGCAGTAGACAAGATCGGGCGCTCCGCCGCAGAATTGGAGGAGGTCAACAACAAGCTCTTCTTCAGGAAGTCTCTTCTCCTTCAATTCGCTAAGGACAAGCGTGTCTCCCAAATCCCTGAAGCGGGGAAGCAACTCTCCGCCTTCAAGACAAAGGATACGGATGTCCGCAAAGGTATGCTTCTTGAACCAGGAGATAATATTGAGCAACACGGCCTGTGCACCGCCCTTGTTGGCGTCATGAGACACGAAGAGAATCTTCCAGTCCGCCTGCAGCGACAGGGATCCATGGGCGCGAGCAGAAAGGGCATCTGCCGTGGCCTGCAGGTAAGCGTATCCGTATCTTCTGTCGGGCTCGAGATAGGCACTCTCGGCCCATTCATTCCAGGCATTGATGAAGATCAGTCTTTCAGAGGGCTCGAAATTTCTGGTCGTATACTCGCAAAGCATGCTGAGCCATTCTTTGTATGCACAAGGGCTTGAATTCACGAGCACCGTGCCCCTCCCCGGTTTCCTTGACTCATTGTCCCATGTAGGGCAAATACCCCTGAACTTTTTGTAAGGCGGCTTCTGATAGTTAAAACCGCACTTTATCAGGTCTCTATAATCCAGCACAATACCCTTATAATTCGGGTTCACAACCTTCAAATCTTTTGAAATGTCCTTCAGGGGAAACGTGTTCGGCGGAAATTCGATGGCAGCGTCAAACCCGATGTCTCTTGGGTCCACATGTTCAAAGGAATGGACAGTTGCCAGGTATATTTCTCCGATCCCGTTGTTCCTACACCATCTCCTCCACCTCTCCGCGGTCGCTCTCGGGTTCGGAAACAGGGCGGGTCTGTACACAATGACCAGGGGCTTTGATCCTATTCGGATGTAATTCCTGTTTTTCAGATAGCCGGAAATGTACTTTATGAATGCCAGGTCGTCCTCGGACGAATGCTTCTGGGCCATCAAAATGTCGTTGTCGTAACCGTCCCACCTCCTCGTCCAGTTCTCATTTGCCCAGTTCAGGCAAAAAGGGAAATCCTGGTTCTCCACAAAGCTCTTCACCGGGTCTTCCAGAAGTGTCTTCCCGTTAAACCAATAAAAGTGGAAACA
>DATHCU010000225.1:0-3733 GCA_035319385.1 Thermodesulfovibrionales bacterium | reverse complement strand
GGTGCGGGGATCGCTTTTAAGGTTGCCCAGGCTCTTGCAATGACAACACGGGAGACTGTTCCGGCGGATTCCCTGCTGGATCTCGCCGCCTTGGGCACAATGGCCGATGTTGTACCTCTGACGGGTGAAAACAGACTTCTTGTCAAGAGCGGCATTAAAGTAATGCGGGAAGGAAAGAGGTGTGGGTTGAAGGCACTGAAAGAGGTCTCCGGGGTAGGCGGAAAGGGACTGACGAGCAGCCTGCTTCTGTTTACGATAATACCGCGAATCAACGCGGCCGGGAGAATGTATGACGCAGATCCGGTTGTCCGGCTCTTTCTGACCGATTCCGATGATGAGGCTTTTTCCATAGCGTTGCGGCTTAAGGATCTGAACGCCGAGAGGCAAAAGATCGAAGAGCAGGTCTACCAGGAAGCCCTGATTCAGCTGGAAAGAAAAGGTGTTAGTCCTGTGTTGGTTGTTTCTTCCGAGGGCTGGCACAAAGGTGTCATCGGGATAGTGGCTTCGAGAATTGCGGAGAAATTCTCCAGGCCTGCGTTCGTCCTCTCCACGGAAGGGGCTATTGCCAGAGGCTCGGCCAGGAGTATACCGTCATTCGACATATGCAAAGCGCTCGAGGATTGCAAAGGGGTGCTCGCAGGGTTCGGGGGGCATAAACAGGCTGCCGGACTGGAGGTCGAGACGGATCGCATCACTCTTTTTGAGGACTGCATTAATCGGATAGCAGAGCAGAGACTGAATGAAAAAGACTTCATACCGACTCTTGAGATTGACGCCGTTGCGAATCTTTCGGATATAGGTTTCAGCCTCGTCAGGGAGATGGAGATGCTGGAACCCTTCGGATGCGGCAATCCGGAGCCTCTCATCGGCTCAAGGGGCTTGGAAGTTATTTACCCCAAAGTGCTCAAGGACGTGCACCTGAAAATGAAGCTCAGGCAGAAGAACCAGTCGCTGGATGCCATCGGATTCAATATGGCGGCTGAATTTAACCAACTTGATGCCAACGCCAGAGTTGACGCCGTTTATACGCCTTCGGTGAATGAGTGGGAAGGGCAAAAGACCATCCAACTCCAGCTCAAGGCTGTGAGACCCAGCCGATAAACAAAGTAGTATAATAGTCCATGCAAGACGAACCCGGAACTATTGATCAACTGATCAAGAAGATTCTTGTCTACAACGCCGACGCGGATGTAGCACTCCTAAGACGCGCCTACGAGTTCTCCAATTCAGCCCATTCAGCTCAGAAGAGGGAGGAGGGCTCCCCATATATCGGGCATCCTTTGTTTGTCGCCTCTGTCCTGGCCGACATGAAGATGGACGTAGCGACGATTTCCGCGGCCCTTCTTCATGATACGGTTGAGGACACCGCAACGACTGTCAAGGATATCGATGACGAATTCGGCAAGGAAATCGCATTTCTTGTCGAGTCTCTCACAAAACTCTCCAGGATGGAATTCCAGACTAAAGAAGAGGCCCAGGCAGAATATTTTCGCAAGATGCTCCTGGCGATGTCCGAGGACATCCGGGTGATACTCATAAAATTCGCCGACAGGCTCCATAATATGCGCACGATTCAGCATCTTCCGGAGAACCGCCAGCACAGGATAGCCTCTGAAACCTTGGAGATATACGCCCCCCTGGCAAACAGACTCGGTATCGGATGGATGAGGACGGAGCTCGAAGATCTCAGCTTCCACGCCCTCATGCCTCAACTCTACGATGACCTGGTAAGGAAGGTGGCGAAGAGGAAGGAAGAGCAGGAAGCGTACCTGAAGGAAGTTACCGGCATAATAAGTGAAAAGCTGGCGGAGGAAGGAATCCCGGGGAAAGTTTCCTGGAGGATAAAGCATTACTATGGCATCTATCAGAAGATGCTTGCGCAGGAGATCCCTTTTGAGCAGGTCCATGACGTCCTTGGTCTGAGGATCATAACTGATACAAAAGCCAGCTGCTACGCTATCCTCGGCCTTATCCATTCCCTGTGGACCCCTGTTCCGGGCAGGTTTAAGGACTACATCGGCGTACCGAAATCCAACATGTATCAGTCACTCCATACGACTGTGGTCGGGCCTAAGGGGGAACGGGTCGAATTCCAGATCCGGACTCAGGAGATGCATATGATCGCCGAGCACGGAATCGCCTCTCACTGGAGATACAAGGAGAAGGGCAGGGTAGACGAACGCAGTGATAAGTACATCTCGTGGCTCCGGGATCTTATGCAGTCACAGAAGGACCTCAGTGACGCGAGAGATTTTCTTGAGGCTGTAAAGGGTGAGGTAATACCGGAAGTCATTTACGTGTTCACCCCGAAGGGGCAGATAAAGGAGATGCCCATAGGTTCTACGCCTGTTGACTTTGCGTACAGTATCCATACCGCGATAGGCGGCAAATGTGTCGGAGCCAAGGTCAATGGAAGGATTGTAACGCTGAAACACACACTCAAAAACGGCGACGCCGTTGAGATCATCACCTCTCCGTCTCAGAAACCGAGCCGGGACTGGCTCAAATTCGTCGTGACTCAAAGGGCAAAGAGCAAGATCAAGCAGTGGGTGAAGGCCGAAGAGCGGAAACAGAGCGTGGAGTTGGGCGCCAAGTTGCTTGAACAGGAACTGAGGAGACATGACCTCGGGCCGTCGGTTTTGAAATCCGAGGAGATGCAGAAAGCCCTGAAGTTCTTCAATGTGCAGTCCCTAGAAGATATCTATGCCGATGTCGGTCACGGGAAGTGGTCGGCTCATCAGATTGTGAACAGGCTGCTGCCTGAGAGGCCTGCGCCCGAAGAGGCCCCTGCGCCAAGGATCATCAAGCCGAAAGAGCATAAGGGTATAACCATAAAGGGTGTGGACAACGTCCTTTATCACACGGGGAAATGCTGTTTCCCCATCCCGGGAGACAACCTCATTGGGTTCGTTACAAGGGGAAGGGGAGTTACTATTCACCGCAGGGACTGTCCCAATTTTGACAAGCTTGCAATAGACAGTGCGAGGCTTGTAGAGGTCGAATGGAGGCCCGAAGGCGAGACGACGACTCCGGTCAGGCTTCTCATTGAAGCGGTTGACAGGCCGGGCATCCTGGCCAGCCTCAGCGCCCTGATTTCTTCTTTTAATATTAACATCAGCAGTGTGAAGGCGAGTTCGACAGAGGATAAAAAGGCACATATAACCTTCATCCTCGGAATAAAGGATAAGTCCCAGATGGCTGGTATTTCTCAGAAGATTGCACAACTTGAAGGAGTCCTGAAGGTCGCCAGGTGAAAATTAAACATGCGCCTGCATATGATATAATAGTAAGAACGTGGCTGATTTAAGGGTAGGGTGCAGCGGCTTTCTCTATGAACACTGGAGGGGAAATTTCTATCCCGAAGACCTCCCGAAAAACCACTGGCTTGAATACTACTGTCAACGATTTTCGACAGTTGAACTGAATGTGACGTTCTACCGCCTTCCCGACAGGGAGACTTTTGCAAAATGGCATTCGGCAACCCCCAAGAATTTCATATTTTCTCTTAAAGGCAGCAGGTTTATAACCCACGTGAAGAAATTAAAGGACTGCGCAGAGCCGCTGGACGCCTTCTTCTCACGGGCCTCGGTACTGAAGGAAAAATTGGGCGTGGTCCTCTGGCAGTTGTCGCCGACTTTCAATATGGACATAGAGAGGCTGCATGCCTTTCTGGAGGAACTGAGACCGTTCGGGACGCGACATGCCTTCGAATTCAGAAACAAGACATGGATCA
>DATHCU010000224.1:0-4068 GCA_035319385.1 Thermodesulfovibrionales bacterium | reverse complement strand
GACGAAATCCTTTTGTCAAGCCCAAAATGAATGCATTTCAGTATAAGAAACCGTACCAGAAAATGCATTCTCCAACAAGATAGGGCCCTTTACTGCCGGCTGTTGGTGGGGCCTCTCTTGGCCGGCATGAAACCACCGATTCCCGGGAAGTATTGAGCAACCGACGATTGAGCCTGCCTTTTAGAAGTGAGAGGATACTGGCCGGGTTTCTTAACCCTTTTGGGTCCCTGACGCGGGCACCCCGGGTCGAAGCTTACAGGCCGGCAGAAAATAAGATTTCCCGCCTGATGAGGATTCGTCATGGGACAGCAATGCGCTACCTGAAATGACAATATGTTGTGCCCGATTTGGACACCATACACATAATATAGAAGCAAAGATTTTTCTCTTGACTTTCGATTTTGCTCAAATTATTATTGAGTGGTAGAAAGTGGTAGAAAGTGGAGGGAAAAGTGCCACCTTTCTCTGGCAAATATTATTACACAATAGACCCAAAGGGTAGAATCATTATCCCTGCTCCTTTCAGAGAGATCATTTCGAGTAATTATAGCACGAAATTGTATGTTACGACCGCCCCTTTTGACAAATGTCTTTACATTTATCCGTTGGAAGAGTGGAACAGGCACCTCGAAAAGATAAGGACAAAGCCGAGGTCTGACGCGGCTATCAGGTATTACCTAAAGCGAGTTATAGCATCCGCTATCGAAATTGAGATAGACAAACAGGGCAGGATCCTTATACCGGCGTCTCTGAGAGAAGACGCATCTCTTGATTCTAATGTAGTGCTGGCGGGGCAGATCGAAAAGATCGAACTGTGGGATCGGGGTGAGTGGGACGGCTCCTTTGATCCTGAAAAGGTTGACACGAAAGCCTTTGAAGAAAGACTTGCCGGCTATGATATTTGATTATCGGCAGTGAATGATTTGCATCTTCCAGTTCTGCTGAACGAAGTAATTGAGTTCATGGATGTGAGGCAGAACGGAATATACGTGGATGCAACAGTCGGGCTGGGAGGACACTCGGAGAATCTGTTGCGGTGCATGGGTCCGGGGGGAAAGATCATCGGGATCGATAGAGATGACGGGGCCCTCGGAATCGCTGAAAAAAGACTTTCAGACAAAAGAGTCATTTTAAGGAGGGGGAGTTTTGCTGATATGGAAGGCCTGCTGCAGGCTGAGGGCATTTCTTCGGTTGATGGAGTTCTCCTTGATCTCGGGGTATCCATGCTGCAGCTGAAGACACCCAGCAGGGGGTTCAGTTTTCTGTCCGATGAGCGCCTCGATATGAGAATGGACAGCAGACAAAAGAAATCTGCCCGTGATGTGGTGAATTCCTATTCCGAAAAAGAACTTGCGCGAATTTTGAAAGAATACGGTGAGGAACGTCTGTCAAGAAAGATAGCAGCGGCAATCCTCAGAAGAAGAAATAAAGATACCATAGATACATGTTCTGAACTCGCGGATATCGTCGAAACGGTCTATGGGGGCCGGGGGAGAATTCACCCCGCCACCCGGACTTTCCAGGCTCTCCGGATAGAAGTGAACGGTGAACTACAACAGTTGACGTCGGGCCTTGAGGCCGCTCAAAGGCTTCTGAAGCATGGGGGAAGGCTCTGCGTCATAGCTTATCATTCTCTGGAAGACAGGATAGTGAAGAGGTTTCTTGCAGAGAGGTCCAAAGAGGGTGCCTGGAAGATCCTCACTAAAAAACCTGTGACTGCGTCTGCCGAAGAACAGAGGACGAATCCTTCTTCGAGGAGCGCGAAACTCAGGGCTGCGGAGAAGATATGAAACAGAAATACCGTTTTTTGTCGTGGGTTTTCAGGTCTTTCCTGGTAGTTCTTCTTGTCGCCGGTGCATTTGGTCTAGTTTATCTCAGGTCCAATTATATGAAACTGGAATATTGTCTCGGAGACCTTGAGAAAAAGAAGATGCAAGCCCTGAGAGAAAAGAAGATTCTGCTTGCTCAAAAGACGAGCCTCGTAGCCTTTGCAAAGTTGGAAGCCCCTCAGGCAGGAACGGATGGATTCATTCTTCCGGACAGAATCAAAGTCATCCATTTGGACAGGCAGAAGAAATATATGCCTTACAGGGCATCATTGGAGAGAAGCAACTAAGCAACCGTTGACGCGCGGGGTGGGGTGGGGTTGAACAAGAAAAGGGCTGTCATTCTCAATACTATAGTCATCTTCAGTTTCTTCCTGGTATCTTTGCGTCTCGTGGACCTGATGGTAGTGAATCACAAACGGTTCTATGAAAGCGCCCAGAAACAGCACGTAAGAGTCGAAGAAATCCAGGTCAGACGGGGCTGTATCTACGACTGCCGCGGAAGGGAACTCGCATTGAACATGGATCTGGATTCGATATATGCCGATCCAAAACACCTTGACCGCGAAGGGTTAAGAAAGCTTGCGTCGGCTATCTCTCAGGAACCGAAGGCGGTCCTCGCCAAGATTCCCGAGAAGGGAAGATTCGTATGGGTGGAGAGAAAGCTCGATCCGGAGACTTCCCAGAAGGTACGCACTCTTAAGATCGACGGACTTGGCTTTCAGACGGAAGCAAAGAGGTTTTATCCAAAGTCCGAACTGGCTTCCCATATCCTTGGTTTTGTGGGAGTTGACAATCAGGCCCTTGAGGGGATAGAGCTGAAATTCGACAAATATCTGAAGACGAGCGGCGGAAAAGTCCAGGTCGAGAGGGATGCTGGGGGCAGGACGCTGTCAGCGGGTGTAGATACTGAGATGAAGGGCAACAATATCGTGCTGACCATTGACGAAGTGCTCCAGCGAATAGTCGAAAGAGAACTGGATAAGGCAATGGCGCACTGGAGGGCGGCAGCCGCGTCGGTTATTATGATGGATCCTGCGACAGGTGAAATACTGGCTCTTGCAAACAGGCCTTCCTATGATCTTAACGTCGGCAGCAACGCTGGCCCCTCCGTCAGAAGGAACAGGGCTATAACCGATTGCTATGAACCGGGGTCGACTTTTAAAATAGTTATAGGGGTTGGTTCTCTGGAAGAAAAACTCGTGAGACCCAGCAGCCTGTTCGATGTCAGCCGGGGCGGCATCGAGGTCGGGGGGAAGACAATTCGGGACGTGCATAAGTACGGCGTGCTCTCATTTCAGGAAGTCATCCAGAAGTCCTCAAATGTTGGTTCGATTATGGTGGGTATGAGACTGGGCAAAGATAGATTGTACAAGTACGCAAAACTCTTGGGAATCGGGGAAAAGACAGGTATCGACCTTCCCGGCGAGGTCTCGGGCTGGATACACAGTCCCGAGAGGTGGTCCGGTACGTCGCTCGGAGCCATCCCTATCGGGCAGGAGGTCGCAGTGACGCCACTGCAGGTTCTGAGGGCGTATTCAGCCGTTGCAAATGGGGGATTTTTGGTAAAGCCCCATGTGGTTTCAGAGATCGTGTCACCCGGCGGTCAGGTCATCGCATCTTTCAAGGACAAAGAAAAGGTGAGGATATTCTCGGCCCGCACGGCAGAGACATTCAAAGACATACTAAAGACCGTCGTTGAAGAGGGCGGCACCGGGATAAGCGCATCTGTCGATGGGAACGCCGTCGCCGGCAAGACGGGCACGGCGCAGATGATGAATCCGGCAACGAAGAGATATTCGAAGGAGAAATATGTCAGCTCTTTTGTGGGCTTCGTGCCCGCTGATAATCCCAGGATAGCCATGATAGTTGTGGTTTATGAGCCGAAGGGACAAATCTATGGCGGAGTCGTCGCGGCGCCGGTTTTCAGGGAAGTTGCCGGGCAGGCCCTTTCCTATCTGAATATCCCCAGAGAGGACCAGTCTCAGAGGAGCTCTCTTATGGTGGCGAGATGAGATTCCGGGAGCTCATGAAAGACTGTGATTTTGTCGAGTCGCCATTGGCCGGTGATCTTCCGGAGGACCTGAATGTTTCGGGAGTGGCCTACGATTCGCGCACTGTGGGGGAGAGATATATCTTTGTCGCCATTAAGGGCGAAAGATTCGATGGACACAGTTTTATTCGAAACGCGATCATCCAGGGTGCGTGCGCTGTAGTGCACGAAGAAGATGTGGACAGAGGG
>DATHCU010000223.1:0-11205 GCA_035319385.1 Thermodesulfovibrionales bacterium | reverse complement strand
CGCTCCTTCCCGATCAATGCTTCACAAAACTCTTTCAGTGTCTGCGGAAGAACTTCCTTTTCTCTCCGGATGCCGAGATAACCATTGAGGCGAATCCCGGGACTTTGGATGAATCGAAGGTGAATACTATTCTTTCGATCGGAGTCAACAGACTGAGTGTTGGAATTCAGTCTTTTCATGATTCTGAGTTGAGGCTGCTGGGCAGGATTCACAATTCCGATGAGGGATTCAGGGCTGTCGAGACGATTAGAAATGCCGGGCTGGAGAACTATTCGCTGGATCTTATGTACGGCCTTCCGGGCCAGACGCCGGAATCCTGGACAGACACACTGAGAAAGGCGGTCGAACTCTCGCCATCGCATATTTCAACATATGAGCTTACGCCGGAGAAGAACACACCGCTTTATGAACTGCTTCAGACTCACCCGTTTGATGAGGATATCGTTCTCGAAATGTATGATAGCGCGATAGATATTCTTTCGGCCTCCGGATACGGGCATTACGAGATATCCAATTTTGCCCTGCCCTCATACAGATGTATCCACAATCTCAACTATTGGGACAGGGGTGAATACGCCGGGGTCGGTGCAGGCTCTCATTCCTTTGTCCGGGGCTATCGGGCGAGGAATATCGCGGATGTGGGGAAGTACATTGATACTCTCAATATCGGAATAATTCCCGAAGAGGAATCGATGGAAGTAACGCCTGCGGAATCTCTAAAGGAATTGCTGTTTCTCGGGCTGAGGAAGACAGAGGGACTGAATATCGAGAGCCTTGACTTAGCGGAGTTCCGAAGCAGTGGTAACAAGATAGATCTTTTTGCTGCCTCGGAGGACCTGATTGCCGAAGGGTATATGGAGCTGAATGGAGATTACCTCAGACTGACAAGAAAAGGCATCGTCGTTTCAAATACAATTATCGTAAAACTGTTTGAGAATTTGGGGCTCTGATGCAGTGACACTGCCGGATGATCGTCGTAGAAGCCTCTCGCGGATGAACAGAATTTTTGTCTTTTCCAATGATTTCACTCTTGTGGTAGTATAAAGACAACAGGAGGTATTTATATGAAGGGTCTATCTCTCTCTGTTGTTTTGATCTCTGTTTTGTGTTTTTCGGCGGTATCTTACAGCTTTCCTCAGAAGGGCCAGGAATGCACCAAATGCCATACCCTGAAGCAGGATGAAGCTCAGGAATTGCTCAGGAAATTTACCCAGAACATAAAGGTTCTGGGCGTCCGGTCCGGGCCTGTCAAATATCTGTGGGAAGTGGATGTAGAGACGAACGGCAAGAAGGGTATGGTCTATATCGACCTTCCGAAGAAGAATATCTTCAATGGATCTGTGATAGCCATCCAGGGCAAGAAGAATATGACACAGGAGAGGCTCTCCGAGCTCAATAAAGTAGACGTATCAAAAATACCGCTGCAGGACGCTCTAATCATCGGCGACAGGAATGCAAAGCACAGGGTTATTGTATTCGATGATCCGGCTTGACCCTTCTGTGCAAAACTTCATCCGGAGATGAAGAAGGTCGTACGTGAGAGAAAGGACATTGCTTTTTTCATCAAGATGTCGCCCCTGAAGATACACCCCAGCGCTTACGAGGCATCCAAGACGATCGTCTGTGAGAAGAGCCTCAAATTGCTCGATGACGCGTTTGACAAGAAGACCCTGCCTGCCCCGAAATGCAAGACAACCGTGGTAGACGATAATATAAAACTGGCGGCGAGCCTGGGCATCACCAGCGCCCCTGCCCTGGTTCTCGCTGACGGCAGGGTTGTCGCAGGATACAGAGACGCCGGTGAATTGAAGGCACTGATAGACAAGAAATAAGAGGTGGAAGATAGTGAGTTCGGATTTGATCATAGGAGCGGTTTTGTTGGCCGGATGGCTGATCTTCATGCTGCTGATTTATCCAAGAATGGGGCCGCCGACCTGAAGAAGGAACTACAACGAGTCAGGGACTCGTAAGAAGAAGTGTTAGAAGATCCCGATCTGTCCTTCAGCGGTTAGCGCCAGGTTTGCATGATGCAGGAAAGGTCCTGAAAAAGAGCGGAGATCCACTCTCCGGTACTCGTCCCGCTATTATAAACTATGAAATGCATATAAAGAATCATTGTTGAAATATCTCCCCTTCCCCCTCTTTTCCAACGAAGCCCGAAAGCTTTCGGGCTTCGGCAAAGGGAGGTCAGAAGGGATTTTCTTATTAATGTCTTCATTCTCATGACCGTATTAGTAATTTGGACAAACGCCTCGTGAAAGGGATTATTCAATGAGAGTCTTGCCTGTTCCTCTTCTGATATTGACCTCCCTTCTTTGCCTCTTTATCTCATGCAACAGGGAGCCGGACATAAAAAACCCGCAGGCTATTACAGTCGGATCCCTGGCTGACGCAAAACGCCTGCTCCCACTGCTGGCCTCAGACGGCGCATCAGGAGAGATTAGCGGGCTGGTCTATAACGGCCTGACGAAATACGACAAGGACATTAAAATTACAGGCGACCTTGCAGACTCCTGGGAGATTGCCCCGGACGGACTCAGTATAATCTTTCACCTGCGGAAAGGCGTCCTGTGGCATGACGGAGTCGAGTTTTCCGCAGATGATGTTGTCTTCACTTATAACGCTATCATTGATCCCAAGGTTCCTACTCCGTACAGCAGCATTTACGGCCCGGTCAGGAGCGTAACAGCCTTGGACAGGTACACTGTCGAGGTCGACTATAA
Source organism: Thermodesulfovibrionales bacterium (assembly GCA_035319385.1). GTDB lineage: Bacteria > Nitrospirota > Thermodesulfovibrionia > Thermodesulfovibrionales > SM23-35 > DYFC01. Next base: position 8,482 of record DATHCU010000223.1, on the reverse strand, counting down.
CGAGCCGTTCGCTCCGGCCCTCGAGTCCTGGGGCATGGGCATAATACCTAAACATATACTTTATGGCAAGGATATAACACAGGAATATTACAGCAGAAATCCCGTTGGCACCGGTCCGTATAAGCTCAGGGAATGGGTAACCGGTCAGAAGATTGTCCTGGAGGCCTTTGACAAGTATTTCGAGGGAAAACCGGGCATCGAAAAATACATCTCAAGAGTAATACCGGACAATTCCACGATGTTCCTGGAACTCAAATTCGGGGGGATAGACGTAATGTCCCTTACACCTGCCCAATATAAGCTCCAGTCGGACAAGGAGATATTCAAGAAATACTTTCAGAAATTCCGATATCCTTCTTTTGGATATACATATTTAGGCTATAACCTTCTTGATCCGAGGTTCAGCGACATCAGAGTCAGGCAGGCTATAGCCCATGCCATAAATAAGGATGACATCATACAGGGGGTCCTGCTGGGATATGGGACTCCCTGCACAGGCCCTTTCCCCCCGGAGTCCTGGGCCTATAATACCCACGTCAAAGACTTCGATTACAATCCCGATAAGGCCATCTCCATGCTCAGGGATGCCGGATGGGTGGTTGGGAAAGGCGGCATTCTCGAGAAAAATGGAAAACCTTTTGAATTTTCCGTCCTGATAAGCCAGGGCAACGATTCCAGGATGAAGGCGGCACAGATTATCAAGGAAGACCTTAAGAAGATAGGCATAACTATGAATATAAAGGTCCTTGAATGGCAGGCTATGCTGCATCAGTTCATTGACAAGAAACGGTTTGAAGCGGTCATCCTTGGATGGAGCCTGTCAAGAGACCCTGACCTCTATGACATCTGGCATTCTTCAAAGACCAGGGAGGGAGAGTTCAACTTCATCTCTTATAAGAACGCGGAGGTTGACCGTCTTCTGATCGAAGGCAGACGGACCTTTGATATCGAGAAGAGGAAGAATATTTACCATAGGGTCCATGAAATACTGGCCGAGGAGCAGCCTTACGCCTTCCTTTATGTACCCGATGCCCTTCCTGTCCTTCACAAAAGATTCAAGGAGGTCAGGAAAGCTCCTTTAGGCATCTGGTATGACTTCATTCACTGGCACGTCCCGAAAAATAGGATCGATTGGTATGAATAATACCATAATCCAGGTGGATCACCTTGTAAAGAGATACGGTCCGGTAACGGCTGTGGATGACATATCCCTGGCAGTGGAAGAAGGAACGATATTCGGTTTCCTGGGCCCGAACGGCGCAGGCAAGACCACAACTATAAACATCCTTTGTACGCTGCTTAAGCCATCATCGGGAACCGCTGCAATAGCCGGCCATAACTGCGTGACGGAGCCGTCCGAGGTAAGGAAATCCATAGGCATTGTATTCCAGGACACGACCCTGGACAAGGACCTTACCGCATACGAGAATCTCCTGTTCCATGCCTATCTGTATAATGTGCCAAAGAGGGAGATGAAGGGTCGAATAGAGGAGACGCTGTTTTTTGTGGACCTTTATGACAGGAGAAATGATCTCGTCAGAAAATTCTCAGGCGGTATGAAGAGAAGGCTAGAAGTGGCAAGGGGACTGATTCACCGGCCAAGAGTCCTGTTTCTTGACGAGCCCACCCTGGGCCTGGATCCGCAGAGCAGATCAAACCTCTGGGAATTCATAACAGAGTTGCCTAAACAGCACAAGGTGACCATCTTTATGACAACCCACTATATGGAAGAGGCCGAGGTCTGCGACAGGATAGCAATCATCGATCACGGCAAGATCATCTCCTCCGGAACCCCTGATCAACTGAAGAAGATCATCGGAGGCGATGTGGTTTCACTGACCACGACAGACAATGTCGCGGCCAGGCAGGAAATGCGGTCCCTCCTTAATCTGGAGGCCGATGAACAAGGGGGTGAACTCTACCTGACATGCAATAGGGGAGAGACCTGTGTCCCCGAACTCATACGTTCGCTGGGTGACAAGGTGCTCTCTGTCAGGATCCAGAGACCTACCCTCAACGATGTCTTTCTGCAGTTGACCGGGAGAACCATAAGGGATGAGGAAAGCACATCAGCGGACTCTGTGCGGGAGTCGATACGGGCGTACAGGAGAAGAAAATGACAAAAACAGGCTCCGAGGATTCAAGGGTTCGATGGGTCAAGTGAAAGAAGAAATGGCGCAAGTACATTGTCCCCATACACTGGAACCCCTGACCCTGGAATCCTTGGATCCTGTTCTTAATCTATGGAACTGAACGCGGTTTACGTCATTGTTGCGCGGGAATTCAAGAAATTCATACGGGAGAAGAGCCGTCTTTTCTCGGCGATTGCGCGTCCACTGCTGTGGCTTTTCATCGTCGGGTCAGGCATGTCGCGCCTGGTGCCGCATGATACGGGTGTGTCCTATACGCAGTTTATCTTCCCGGGGATCCTCGGCATGACTATCCTCTTCAGCTCTGTCTTCTCCTCGATCTCGATAATCTGGGACAAGGAATTCGGTTTTATGAAGGAGATCCTCGTTGCCCCTGTCTCAAGGCTCTCCATAGTTGTCGGCAAAGCCTTGAGCGGGACGATCGTCTCCACGATTCAGGCAGTAATCATCCTATGTCTCTTTCCATTTCTGGGCCTTAAACTCGGTGCGCTCCAGATAGCCACTGCCATCTTCATCTGCGCCTCTCTATCGTTCTGCATATCCGCATTCGGCATAGTGCTTGCAACTTTCTACGATAGTTACGAGAGCTTCAGTGTGATCATGAACTTCATCATTATGCCGATGTTCTTCCTGTCAGGAGCGATGTATCCTGTCAAGCTTCTCCCGACGGCGCTTCAACTGGCCGCCAGACTCAATCCGCTCACCTATGGCATCGACGCGATAAAACACGTGTTGCTTCCAGGCGAAATCGGGTATATGGGGCCGGATTTCGCCCTTTTGACGAGTGTGATAGTAATAGCAGTCACTTCGATTGCGTTTGTGCTCGTCAGCGCCTGGACATTTGAGAGGAAGGCATAGCAATCCCATATTATCCCGGTCTTTTCATCCGGCAATACGCCGTTCGCAGACTGGATAAAGTGCGGCTCCAAAGAGTAAAATACTAGACGGTTTTCCCCCCTCATTTGGGGAATCAATGACAAAAGGAGATCTATGCAGCCATTTTTCCTTATAGCCAAGACAATATCGGATGCGTGGTTTCAGCTGATATTTAATCTCTTTGACAAGGCCTATTCACAGAACATCCAGAAGGGATCGTTCGAGAACGAGCAGTATCGTCTCCAGTACCCGGGCATAGCCGTCTTTATTGAGCACCCCTACTATGACATGGTCCCCTGCATGCCTCCCGGACTCGGCATACCGTCGCCGACGACTTCGGAGTATATCGAGGATTATTTTGCCAACTACCTTATGAACCCTGAACTCGGGGAGAACGAAACCTACACGTATGCAAGCCGGATACAGCAGACCATGCCAAAAGGCGGCACCCAGCTGGAACGTGTTGTCGAGATGCTGAAGGAGACCCCCCTTACTAATCAGGCCGTAATAGAAGTGGGAACCCCGGAGGATATCGATGTATGCTACGGAAAAGACGGAAAGCTTGATCCTCCCTGCTTGAGGCTGATCGATTTCAAGGTGGTCCCTTCAGAGAACGATCTGTTCCTTACGTCCACAGTCTATTTCAGGTCGTGGGACCTTTGGGCGGGATTCCCCACAAACCTCGGCGGGATAGAGTTGCTCAAACAGTACGTTGCGTCCGAGGCAAACCTGAAAAACGGCCCCATGTACGCCTATAGCGCAGGCGCTCACATCTACGGCTATCAGGAAGAGATTGCAAGGCTGAGGACTCTCAGAACGGCCAAATAGATTTGAAGAAAGCCAGGAGACAAAGGCATATGGCTCAAGCTCTGAAACAAAAATCACGGTAACCTTGAGGAGATCGGAGACGAAGCGGAGGTCTCAGTCGGGAGGTTGTCACCGACATTGAAGTCTCACAAAGGTTTCATGAGGGCAAGCGGTAGTTTTTTTGATTCGGAAACTGGGCCATATGCCGTCCCACAAATCTCACGGGCTCCAATGCATCAGCCGCATCATCAGATGGAAAAGAATGAGGCACCGTTTGGTTAGCGTCTTATCCGAGCGGGAAACTGATCGTAAAAGTCGTTCCCCTGCTGGGTTCACTGTCTACGGAAATGGTCCCCTGGTGGTCCTGAATTATCTTCGTGGCAAATGTCAGGCCGAGTCCCGGCCCGTAAACCTTTGATGTAACCAAGGGATCAAATATATTCTTTATCTTCTCCTTCTCGATTCCCTTGCCTGTATCGGATATCTGCACATCCAACGTGTTACTGAGAACGGTTGTTATAGTAATCTTCCTAATGTCCGATTCCATCGCCTCGACCGCGTTCTTAATGAGATTGCAGAATGCCCTCTTCAGCAGTTTTCCATCCACAGTTATATTGGGAAGATTCCCGGCCAGGGCCGTCTCAACGGTCACTCCCTTATTTGTAAAATCCTGTTCAAACACAGATAATGCGTCCCTTATGATCTCATTGATATCGGCCGGCTCTTTTCTTGATATCGAAAGGCTCTTCAGTTCGATGAGCTGTTTGATCATGCTCTCGAGCACGCCCACATCTTCGATGATCATCTGCATATACCGCTTATTAGGATCATCCTCCGCGAGCCTGCTGAATACTTTACGGGCAAATCCGCCTATGCTCGTGAGGGGATTTCTTATCTCATGCGCGACCTGTTCCATCATCTGTTCAAGCGCGCCCGATTTCTCCTCGACCACTTTCTTCTCATGTGTCTCCCTGATGGAGAGCAAGGACCTGATCCTGGCAGAGAGTTCCTTGTAATCAAAGGGTTTTGACATATAATCGTCCGCGCCGATGTTCAGCCCTCTTACCTTGTGTTCGACCTCCCCTTTCGCGGTCAGCATGAGGACCGGAATATACTTTGTCTTTTCATCCGCCTTCAGTCTCTGGCAAACCTCATAACCGTCGATCTTAGGCATCATGACGTCCAGCACGACAAGATCGGGAATGTACTCAGGCACTCTCTGCAAGGCTTCTTCCCCGTTATACGCCTCCGCAGTATCGTACCCTTCTGACCGGAACCTCTTCTTCAGAAGCTCCACAGTATCCTCTGCATCATCAACGATTAGGATCTTCTTTTTCCTCTCCACCTAAAACACTCTCCCTTTTACCCCTTATATATAGCCTTATCTGATCGGGGAACTCACGCACATTGATCGGCTTGGAGATATAACCCTCAAACCCCGCGATAATCACCTTCTCCCGATCTCCCTTCATTGCATGGGCCGTAAAGGCGACGACAGGAGTCTCTCTGAATTCATCCATGTCCTTCAGCCTCTTAACCACCTCATATCCGTCCAGCTTGGGCAGCGATATATCCAGCAGTATCAGATCGGGCCTCTCAGACACCGCCTTCTCAATCGCCTGCTCTCCGTCAATCGCCTCGACAGTATCAAAGCCCTTGTTTCTGAGAACCTTGACAGCCAGCTCCCTATTATCCTCATTGTCCTCCACGATCATTATCTTTCTTGGCATGGCAGTCTCTACCCTCTGGCCCGCCTTATGCGGGCATATGATTGATCTCCACTATTATAAAGCATTAAGAACTTTCAAGTATTTCCCTTTTAATGGGCAGGGTGAAGCAGAACCTGCTACCTTCTCCATATACACTGGTTACCCATATCGAGCCCTTATGCAGTTCCACCAGACCTTTTGCGATGCTGAGTCCCAGGCCGGTGCCTTCGTACTGGCGTACGAGCGTGAAATCGACCTGAACGAATTTGTCGAATATCTTCTCGATGTCTTCGTTCTTTATCCCTATTCCGGTATCTGCAACACATATTTCCAGGAATAAAGGCTCCGTCCCGGCATCGAGACCTGCTCTCGAGGGAGCCGCGGTCACGGTGATACCGCCCTTCTTCGTAAATTTCACTGCGTTGGACAACAGGCTTCCGAGGATCTGCCTGATCTTTTCTCCATCTCCAAACACTGTGGGCAAATCCTCCCTCATCTGTTCGGACAGATACAGTCCTTTCTGCCCAGCAGCCTCTTCAAACGACGATACGACAGCATGAATCTGTTTCCCGGCGTCGAGATCCTTTACATCGAGTTTCACTTCAGAGGTCTCTATTTTGTAAATGTTGAGGACATCGTCGATCAATCTCAGGAGGTGTCCGGCGCTGTTTCTTATCCTTGACAGGCTCTTTTCCTGATCCTGGTTCAGAGGCCCGTCGAGCTTGTCAAGGAGCATCTCGCTGTACCCTATGATGGTATTCATCGGTGTACGCAGTTCGTGAGACATGTTAGACATAAAAGCGGATTTCATCCTGTCCAGTTCCTGTAACTTCACCTTGTCCCTTTCGAGCTCTTCCGTGAACCTAGTCCTCTCACGCAGCAGTTCTTCCAGCCTGCCTTTGTCCTCGGTTATCTCCGTATATGACTTATAGATCCTGATAAAGAAAAGGCTTACCGATCCCACAAAGAAAAGCGCGAATGTATTGAAACTGCCGCTGAACGGTTCGAAAAATTTCCATATCTTCTCATTACCAGTCGGAATCAGTATGTGCCTGAGCACATGACCGAAAGCCCTAGATATGGAGAAGAGCACCCATGAGAAGGAAAGCCAGACGATGTAATTCCTCAGGACATTGTTTCTTTCTCTCCTGTAGAGTTCTATGCTGACATAAAGACTCATCAAGGAAAGGAGAATAAAGATGACATTGCCAATCATGTCAGTCAGGAGAATGGGCAGCAGCGGCAGTATGACACCTGAAAATCCTATTCCCTTATCTTTGTCCGCATCCAGGATCTCTCTCAGCCCAAAATAGTAAAGGAGCATCGCCGCGTTAAGCAAAACAAAATCCAGCCTGCCCAGATAGTAGAGCGCTTCAAATCTTTCGATCCTCATGGTACGCGTAAAATACAGCCAACCTTCCGGGCTGCCCATAATCTCAGGGACAACCGCGAATTCCGCCATTCGCCCTACAAATACATCAAGGTCCCATATCGAAAAGAATACCAGGGCGAGGAAGAGGAACCTCCATCCCTTTTGTTTGTGCAAACCGTAGTGGACAATCGACGATATCACGACAAGGAATGAGAAGAAGAGAAAGACTCTGCCGAGCTGCTGTGTATAAATGGCAGGATACTCATGCGGGGCAAATGCAAATGCGTTGGACGGCAAAAGGGTTAATGCCGCGAAGAGCCAGCGTAAGATCATGAGGCCATCACTGCTCTTTGCTGATACGGGTGATAGTCTCCTTCAGTTCCCGAAGGAGGTCTTCTTTAGTAAGGACAACCTTGTTCAGTATCCCCTTTATCCTGCCGTTCAGGTCTTCAACCTCTTTCTCTGTGAGGTCTTTCTGTGTAAGGACGATCAACGGGATATCCTTGCCTCTCGCTGCGGCCTTGATATACTCAATTACATCAAAACCGGTCCTCGGCATCATCAGGTTAAGCACGACAAGGTCCGGCCTGGAATTTTCTATCGCCCTGACCGCATCCTCGCTGTTAAAAGCCGTTGTCACCTGGTATTCAGCCTCCTCAAGGACCCTATCGATCAGTCTTACGGTGTTCGGATCATCATCGACAACCAGTATCCTTTTTATCTTAGCCGTCTTCTCAAGGGTCTTCAATTTCCGGAGGAGATCGTTCTTCTCGACAGGTTTTACGACATACTCTGCAGCGCCAAGACTGAAGCCCATCCTTTGATCATCAACGATAGACATGATGATTACGGGTATGTCCTGGGTATCAGGGTCGTTCTTCAATTCTCTCAAGACCTGCCACCCGTCCTTCTTCGGCATCATAATATCAAGAGTTATGGCCATGGGTTTGATCTGCTTCGCCTTTTCCACAGCCGCCTCCCCGCCGAGCAGACCCACTACCGAATAGTCGTCTCCAAGATACTTGCAGACAATATCGATCGCCTCCGCGTTGTCGTCGATGACCATAATAATCTTCTTGTCAGATTTTCCTACAATTTCCTGCTCGATGAAATACTGCTCTCCCGATTGTTCAACAAGGCTCTTCATTAGTTCGCAGCCCTTGCAAAATTCAACCTTCTCCGGATAGGCGGCAACCTTCATCCCTGCGCAGTGCGTGCCCATAATCATCCAGCATCTGCCCTCTTTGCTTCCGTATGCCGGACATCCCGGCTGGCCGCAGTGTACATACTCCCAGCACCGGATCGGATTGCCCGCATATGACGGACTCTTTAGAAAGTCCTCCACAGGCTTGCCAAAATACTCGGCAAGCGCCTCTGACACCCTCGACTCAACTATCGGCTCGGAAGGTGTCTCCAGCATCTCCTTCTTAAGAGGAAGGGTGAAGCAGAACCTGCTTCCTTCTCCCATCTTGCTGGTCACCCAGATTATTCCCTTATGCAGTGAGACAAGTCCCCTGGCGATACTCAGCCCGAGTCCGGTGCCTTCGTACTGACGGACTGTGGTCAGG
>DATHCU010000222.1:0-3184 GCA_035319385.1 Thermodesulfovibrionales bacterium | reverse complement strand
TCGATCGCCCTGTTGAGGCTCCCCGGAAGGCTGTCGATGTCATAACTCATCCTTTCCTGTTCGGACATGTTGTATACGTCCAGCTCAACCGGATCAGGCATCTTGTAGTCTTTTTCAATACCCTTTAATCCGGCGTTAAGCATGCATGAAAAGGCGAGGTAAGGGTTGCATGCCGGATCGGGCGAGCGCAGCTCGATACGTGTCGCCTTTTCCTTGCCCGGCTTGTAAAGCGGGACTCTGACCAGTGTGGACCTGTTGCGTCTCGCCCAGCAGATATACACAGGGGCTTCGTATCCAGGCACCAGCCTTTTGTAGGAATTCACCCACTGATTCAGTACGAGAGTGATCTCCTTTACATGCGTGAGGAGTCCCGCGATATATTTTTTCGCAATGTCCGAAAGGAAATATTTGTCTTTCGGATCGAAGAAAGCGTTCTTGGCGCCGGTGAAAAGAGACTGGTGGGTGTGCATTCCGCTTCCGTTCTGGCCAAAGACGGGTTTCGGCATGAAAGTCGCATAAACACCGTACTTTTTTGCTATTTCCTTCACAATTATCCTGTGGGTCATCACGATGTCCGCCATTGTAAGCGCGTCCGCGTAGCGCAGATCTATCTCATGCTGGGAGTTGGCTACCTCATGATGGGAATACTCGACCTGAATTCCCATGGTTTCCAAGGCAAGGATTGTATCCCTGCGGAGGTCTTCTGCAGCGTCAAGAGGATAATCGAAATATCCACCCTCATCCAGCGGCTCCGTGCATCTGCTGCTCTTGAAGTAGAAATACTCAAGCTCGGGACCTACAAATAGGGTGAAGCCTTTCTGTTTGGCTTTCTCCAGGTTTACCTTCAGGATGTATCGGGGATCTCCCTTGTAAGGAGACCCATCGGGTTCATAGATATCACAGAACATCCTTGCAACGGCCTTTTCCTTTGGGCGCCACGGGAGGACCACAAAAGTTGAAGGATCAGGTCTCGCGATCATATCGCTTTCATCGATCCTGGCAAATCCTTTGATTGAAGAACCATCAAACCCCATGCCTTCATTGAATGCAAATTCGAGCTCGTCAACGGGAACCGCAAAACTCTTGAGCTGTCCATGGATATCTGTAAACCAGAGCCTGACAAATTTTATGTCATTCTTTTTCACCAGGTCCATCACGTCCTTCTTATCCCTCGGTTTGGACCCGATCTTCTTAGCGGCTGCTTTTGCCATGTCCTCCTCCTTCTCAGACCTGCATGATCAATGACTTTATTGCGGAGTTATCCCTTGCCGAAAAAAGACTTGTAAAATTTTGCAGCACGACCTTGGTATTCTCCGAAGAACCTGTCGGTCTCCGCAGATATGGCTTCTATATCCGGCTCGTCCTTGAACCACTCAAGAATCATCTCTTTTGTAACTTCAATATGAAACTGGAATCCGTAGGCATTCTTCCCGAACCTGAAGGCCTGATGCCTGTAGAGTTTCGAGGAGGCGAGAAGGACAGCCCCGTGGGGGAGGTGAAAGGTGTCGCCGTGCCAGTGCAGGACCTGAAAACTTCTCCAGAAATCTCCGACTTGCGGATGAATAGCCAGCTGCCTCATAAGAGGGTCCTTCAGGCCGTCGCCTGTGAGTTCGATGGAATGCCAGCCAGTCTCTTTTTCTGGTCCCGGATATACTGTAGCCCCGAGGCAATGTGCCAGCATCTGCGATCCGAGACAGACCCCGAGTATCTTCATGTCCCTGTTGAGGGCCTCCCTGATTGTGCGGGAACCCGTCTGTAGATGCGGATACCGGTCCATCTCATAGACTCCCATTGGACCGCCCAACACAATAAGGGTGTCATACTTGTCGAGGGGAGGAGGTATCTCTCCGGAATCGAGTTCGATGATTCTAAAGGGCATGTTCTGGTCCTTCAGATAATCTCCTATCGTGCCAGGGACCTCAGTAGAAATATTCTTTAGTATTAAGACCGCCATTATCGAAGTTACCCACCGGTTTTAGTGATAAAGGACTCCCGTGATCTGGGATAGCTGTTGTCTTATGCCCTCGATCTTCCCGAACAATTCATCTTTTGATTTCAGGTCCAACAACTCGATAATTATATCAGGAATTTCGGAATTAGTCTTTAGCACGTCTTCGCCGTTGAGCCGCAGCAATACTTCGACCGTTCGCAAGAAACGATGAGACTGCAATAAAATGTCGCTTGTGGTTTTGTCTATGAGTCTGTGCCTGATAATGTCTTTGAGCGCAGCAACTGTATTTTGCAATATGAGATCAGGATATATGTCGGCGTACTTCATCTGAAGATATTGGACAATGAATTCTATCTCCTTGATCCCGCCGGGGCCAAGCTTGACATCAAGCCCCTTGTGCTCCCTGGATAGCTCTCTGACGATCCTCTGCCTCATCGACTTTATCAGGCTTCCGGTGATTTCCCTTCTTCTTTGTTGTATGACGGTTCTTCTCAGTTCACTAAATGCGGCGAGAAGCTTCTTGTCTCCCGCAACAGCCCTCGCCCTGAGCAAGGACTGAATTTCCCATGGTTGGGCCGACTTGAGGTAGTAGGAAGCATATCCCATGATGTCGTTCATCAGCACCCCTTTTGATCCGTCCGGTCTCAGGCGCATGTCGACCTTGTATGCGACTCCCGAGTCCGTGTACTCTGTGAGAATCCTGATCAGTTCCTTTGCAAAGAGATGCTCCTTCGGGCCGTCAGAGTCAGACGCTGACTGGTCGGCAGGGGTATGGACGAATAACAGGTCCAGGTCAGAAGTGAAATTCAGCTCCCCGGCGCCGTAACCTCCAAGCGCGATTACAGCAAAGCCTTTTTCCGCCTGCAGAAGCCTGACCACGGAACGCACCACAACATCAGCAAGAGAGCTTAAGGCAGACATGACCTTATAGGTGTCTTTGCCTCTGTTCAGGAAGAGCATGCCGGTCTTCAGTTCCTCCGCGGCTTTGAACTCCCGCACAATCTTCAGAGGATCTCCGGAACTCAGCGCGGGGATAAGATGCTCTTGCAGTACCCGGAAATCTGTTCTGACATCCGGAAATTCAAAGATGGCTTCAAGGTTCTCGAGTCCGAGGAGTAGTCTGGTAAGATAGACGCTGGAGGAAAAAGTCCGGATGAGCACCTCCCGCGTATCATCTCTCCTCTGGAGCAGATCAGTGAAGGACTCATGACTTCCTATCTTTTCGATGAAGCT
>DATHCU010000221.1:0-2700 GCA_035319385.1 Thermodesulfovibrionales bacterium | reverse complement strand
ATAGGGATGAAAGCCGGCGATCAGGAAGAGATTGACCGTAAGCTGATCCTCCTAGATGGTACGCCGAATAAGGGTAAGCTCGGTGCAAATGCCATACTTGCCGTTTCTATGGCTGTTGCAAGGGCTGCTGCAGAGTTCTACTGTATGCCGCTGTACCGCTATCTGGGCGGAGTCTCGGCCTCTGTTCTGCCTGTGCCGATGATGAATATCCTCAATGGAGGGGCGCATGCGGACAATTCGGTCGATCCCCAGGAATTCATGGCTGTACCGTACGGTGCACCTAGCTTTGCCGAGGCGCTCCGCATGGGGGCGGAAATCTTTCATACCCTGAAGGGCGTGCTTAAAAAGAAGGGATATTCAACGTCCGTCGGGGATGAAGGCGGGTTTGCGCCGAATCTGAAGTCGAATGAGGAGGCGATAGAAGTCATTCTTGAAGCCATAGCGAAGGCAGGTTATCAGGCCGGCAGAGATGTCGGATTAGCCCTGGACCCTGCTGCAAGCGAGTTCTATGACAAGGCGAAGAAGAAGTACGTGTTCAAGAAGTCCGACAAGAGTGAAAGGACATCCGAGCAGATGGTCGGTTTCTGGGAGAATTGGGTAAGACAGTATCCTATTATCTCGATAGAGGACGGCATGGCTGAGGATGACTGGAAAGGTTGGAAACTGATGACCGATACCCTCGGCAGGAAGATTCAGCTCGTCGGTGATGACCTGTTCGTGACCAATACGGACAGGCTTGGCAGAGGCATAAAGGAGGGAGTGGCAAATTCGATCCTGATAAAAGTAAATCAGATAGGCACGCTTTCCGAAACTTTTAGCGCGATGCATATGGCAGCTTCTGCGGGGTACACTTCTGTCGTATCCCACAGGTCCGGCGAGACCGAAGACACCTTCATAGCCGACCTCGTCGTTGCCGCTGGTTCGGGCCAGATCAAGACAGGTTCTGCAAGCCGTACGGACAGGATAGCCAAGTACAATCAGCTCCTGCGTATCGAGGAGGAATTGGGCAAGTCCGCCAAATTCGGCGGCAGGCAGGCATTCAGAAGATAGAAGGGAACATCGGCATGAAACTGCATGAACTCGCGGGTAAACCCGCGCCAAGGTCGATTCTTGAGAACATACCGCGGCTTACCTCAGCATACTATACTCATAAGCCTGATGTCTCTGAGTCATCTCAGCGGGTTGCGTTTGGCACCTCGGGCCACAGGGGATCTTCTCTGAAGAACACTTTCAATGAAGACCATATCCTTGCGATCAGCCAGGCAATTTGCGAATACAGAAAGTCAAAGAAAGTCAGGGGACCCCTGTTTCTTGGCATGGATACCCACGCGTTGTCCGAACCGGCCTTTGCCAGTGCCATTGAGGTATTTGCTGCAAACAGGGTAAGGGTATTGATCCAGAAGGGCCGGAAGTATACGCCGACACCGGTGATCTCGCATGCCATTCTCACCTACAATCTGAAGGTCCGGGGGGCCACGGGCCGGTCAGACGGTGTGGTGATCACGCCTTCGCACAATCCTCCGGGAGATGGCGGCTTTAAGTATAACCCACCTCACGGTGGTCCCGCGGATGGGTTGACCACTAAGGCGATAGAAGATCGCGCGAATGAATTACTCAGCAAGGGGCTGAAGGGGGTCAGGAGAATTCCATTTGAGGCGGCGCTGAGAACTGAATTTATCAGTGAATATGATTACGTATCTCCTTATGTGGAGGATCTCACCAATGTAGTGGACATGGAAGTTATTGCAGGAGCTGGGCTTAAGATCGGGGTGGATCCGCTCGGCGGTTCCTCGGTGGATTTCTGGAACCCTATCGCGGAGCGGTACGGCCTGAATATTACGGTTGTGAACGATTCAATCGATCCGACGTTTTCCTTTATGACCGTGGACAAAGACGGGAAGATAAGGATGGACTGTTCATCGGAGTATGCAATGGCCGGATTGATCGGGCTGAAAGACCGTTTTGATATTTCTTTCGGAAACGACACTGATGCGGACCGTCACGGCATTGTCACAAGCAGTTCGGGTCTTATGAACCCGAACCATTATCTGTCCGCTTCGATCTGGTACCTGTTTCAGAACCGGCCTCGGTGGAGAAGGGATGCGGCCGTCGGAAAGACGCTTGTTTCGACCGCGATGATCGACAAGGTTGCTTCAGCCCTCGGGCGAAATGTCTCAGAGGTGCCTGTCGGATTCAAGTGGTTCGTTGACGGACTCATTGACGGTTCTTACGGATTTGGAGGAGAGGAGAGCGCAGGCGCGTCTTTTCTGAGGAAAGACGGCAGTGCCTGGACAACGGATAAGGACGGTATCATCATGGATCTTCTCGCCTGTGAGATTACCGCAAAGACAGGCAGAGATCCGTCTGAGATCTACAAGGAACTTGAAGAGCGCTTTGGCCGGCCGTCTTATGTCAGGATTGACACCCCCGCAACTGCCTCGCAGAAGGCGATTCTTAAGAGACTCTCCCCGGACATGGTGGCTGCCCGGGAATTGGCGGGTGAGCCTATCATCTCAAGGCTGACGCGGGCGCCGGGCAATGGCGCTGAGATCGGGGGACTCAAAATCATTTCTCAAAACGGCTGGTTCGCCGCACGGCCCTCGGGCACGGAAGATATCTATAAGATATATGCTGAGAGCTTTCTCGGTGAGGAGCACCTGCAGAAAATCCAGGAAGAGGCGGTTGCCATAGTAAGTGCAG
>DATHCU010000220.1:0-3297 GCA_035319385.1 Thermodesulfovibrionales bacterium | reverse complement strand
TATGACCTCGATAGCCTTTTTGCCTGACTGTCTCCCCTTTTTTCGCCTCATCTTATCAAGCCGGGTATATCTTTCCAGACAGTGCCCTCATGGAAATAAGAAGGTATTGAAATCAACATCTGCCCGAGGGCGTAAAACAGTATCCAGAGAAGAAGGAACCCCAGGCAACATTCGGCAACACTAAATAATCTGCTGAGGATGAAGTGCTTCTTCTCGGGAGGCTGCAACCTGATCCTGATACAGGAGGCGCAGAGCACGCGGTCTTCATGTTCTATTACGCATTCCCTGCAAAAAGACCTTTTGCACTCCGGGCAGATCGCGACTGCCTCACGCTCTGGGTGGTTCAGGCAACGCTGTCCTGAAAGGTCTTTCAAGGTCACACCCCCCTGATCGAACTCCTGAATTTCCTCAGGAGAATCAACCCTGCTGAACCCGCTATAAAATAAAATACTGCCGAAAAAATCAGCGCTCCCATAAGAAACATGTTTTCAAAAGGATCCAGGGACGAATAGAGCATCAGCAGCTTTCCCCGGCTTCTCAGGGCATCGGGGTGCATTATCCCTGTAAAAATGTATATTCCGTACAGGATCACGGACTCAAACAGCAGGTAAAAAAGGGCTGACCACGTCAGGCCGATGATTCCCCCGGGCATGGCGCTGCCGTACTGTCTGACCGCGGAGAGGATCGCGAAGATAACTGCGGCGCTGCCTATCGCTATCCCCGCATAGGTGACCGCTATGTGGTTCACGTAGACATCGACGGCAGAGTATGCTGAGCAAAGCAGGAGCAGCATAAACAATACCATGTGGAAGGTCCCGTTGTAAGAGCTGGCCGGTTTGCTGTCCGAGGAGGGTGCGGCCCGCCGGACAGGCCTCGTACCTGCGGGAGCCTTATCCGGCATCTCCCGCATCCGTATTTCACTGCTCCTTGATTGTATATCCTCTTTCGATAATTTTCCCTGAGCTGCTTCTATAACGGGCCGCAACAGCTCCAGGACCTTTAGCGCATTCTTCATCCGGCACAACGAAGGCAGATCCTCCATGGTCACCGCCGTCAGGAGGTAGGCCTTGCTTGTCGGTCCACGGAAGATATTTGCTAATAACAAGAGCAGAAAGAGACCCGCAATCGAGGAGGAGATGATGTTCCACGGACTCCCTATGAGCATCGTTACCAGAACATGGAAGGCTGTGAGCGCTCCGAAGACTATGTTCAGTGTCTTGCCTCTCGAAGTCCGGCACGTTACCAGTGCCTGTATATCCTTATAGTAGAAACGTTTGTAGTCTTCCGTATAGCCCGTGTTGTAGACGCATAGCAGGTGGTTCTTCCCCATGTAGAGCCTCGCTCGAGTCCGCACAATCAGCGCTGTGCCTCCCTTTTTCAGGCCCCTGCCCGGAAGCTTCGTGTAAGTGTTTGTTTCGATCATGCCCTGCTGATAAGCCAGCCGAAGAGAAAGAGCCAGCCCGTGGTCTGTGCGCCTGAAAGGAGGATAGCCAGGACAAATCGCAGCTTTGTCCGGGGTATAATGCTCGAAGGGGACTTCCAATGACGGATTGCGACATACAGGCTCATAGGGGCGGTTATGATAGTCCCCCATATGAGAATGATGGGTATTATGGCCAAAGCCAAGGCGATATCGTCATACAGCACCCGCTGAGTCTCGAGGTCCCTGATCTTCTTCTTTTTCTTTCCAGCGGCAAGACACAGCGGACATACATGCCGACCTCCGAATTCCACATCGCACAAGGCGCAGAGAAATCTGCCACAAAGTGCGCAGGGCACAACAGCCTTCTTCTGCGGATGGAAGAAACATCCGGGTTCGTTAGCCTGCAGAGTCTCAGCGCCGTAAGGCACCGAATCTCCATTGTACAACGCGGGGAAGACCTCAACCTTTGTCTGACCCTCGCACGATGGACAATGCGCCGGCCCGTCAGTATTGTACATCTGATAGGGGAGCGCTATCCTGCAATTCGGGCAATGTATGGGATGAATGTTCATTGATCGGATTCACACAGCAAAGAGGTTGACCGGCAGCCAAAGGCTAAGGAAAACCCGACAGAAATTCGCCTCCTACTACCAGGAAAAAGCCCTTCTTTGAAGTCTTTTCGCAGACCGAAGCCGGAAGCCTCATTACAGATCATAATCTACTTCTTTATCACCCTCGTATTGCAGATACGGTCATGCAAAGCCCGTTTCTCCTCATCGAAGGCCGCCATGATATATCCTATCATAAGAATGATCGCGCTCAGGTACTCTGCTAAATGCCTGGCCAGAGCCCTGGAATAACTGACTTTCTCCCCGTCAGCCATGACCACCTTAAGACCGCAGGCCATTTTTCCGGGAGTCGCTGCATATTTTCCCAGGAAGAAAGTCACATAAGTCGCCTGCAACACCAATTGAAGAACGGAGGATATACCCTGAGCAGCAAAATAGGTTCCGGACATCCTCTCCTTCGGGTCAAATGTCAGAAAGCTGAGACCGAAGAGGAGGAAGAGCATGAAGGTCAAGACCGAATTGACCAGTCCCATGATAATGCCGTCGATGATCTTTGCACCGAACCGTATCCAGAATCCCCCGTATTCCATGGAGGCGGGCATCACGGCCCCCTCCTTCAACTTCTGAAAAAATGCGGGCTTGCAGGAAGCGCATATCATGGAATCTTCGTAACGGAGCATCTCTTCATCAGGAAAGACTCTTCCGCACTCGACACAGGCTGACATCTTCTTTTCCTCAGCCGGTCCGAAGGTTGACTGCGCGCCCGAATCACCGCGGGATTTCGTCGGCTCATTCAGTGGTAGGGCTGTCTCTGAGGTTGTAGATTCGCCTCCCCTCATCTGCCCGTACGGCTGCCACTTCGATATCAGCTCGTTCCAGACAAGGGTATCAGGCCCGATCTTTCCCTGAGCGGCAAGTTGTCCAATTTCGTACTCGGTTACGGGTCCGACTCTTTTTTGTCCGTCCGTGTAATACCAGTTCATTTCTTCACACCCGGGAACCCCTGCAATCAGAGAGACTTGTACTAGTATACTTGAATCTCTCAGGTTTTCTCAGTCCGGACATGTCCTCTTTTGAGAGACTGTCGGCAACGTGTTATTATTCATATCTAATGAACAACAGCCGGCCTGAAGAACTGCTAGCAAAAGGCGTTGATGAGCTGGGCCTCTCAATTTCCCGGGGACAGATGGATGCCTTTATGATATACATCTCGGAACTCAAGAGATGGAACAGGGCCTACAATCTGACGGGGTTGAAGAAGGATGAGGATATTGTCATCAAGCATTTCCTCGATTCTCTTCTCTA
>DATHCU010000219.1:0-5172 GCA_035319385.1 Thermodesulfovibrionales bacterium | reverse complement strand
CACTGCATTCCTTTTTCCGATATAGCCGATTATCCCGCACATGTCATCTCACCACAGCACATGCGTCCGGGTGCAAAAAAGACTCTCTTTTCATTAGCGCCTCACCTTAAGTTTCTGAGTTTCTTTCCCGTACTCTTTGCGGACTGCTTGGCGATCTTCCGGTTCTTTGCCCTGCGTCTTTCCGCCCATCCCTCGATATTCCTCTGCTTTGCCCTGCTTAAGGCCAGGGCCCCTGACGGCACATCCGTCGTTATGGTTGAGCCAGCTCCGACAAAGGCATCACGCCCGATTCTCACGGGGGCAACCAGCTGCGAATCGCTCCCGATAAAGACACCATCTTCTATCACGGTGACATGCTTCCTGTGACCGTCGTAGTTGCAGGTAATTGTTCCCGCACCTATGTTTACAAAATCTCCGATTTCGGCATCTCCAAGATAAGACAGGTGCGACGCCTTCGTGCCATGCCCTACCACGGATTTCTTCACCTCGACGAAGTTGCCGATCTTTGCCTCCTCACCGATCACCGATCCCGGCCTGACATGGGCAAAAGGTCCCACCGAAGCGTTGCGTCTTACTGTCGAGTCCTCTATCAGCGTGGAGTCTTTGATCACTGCGCCGTCTTCTATAATGCTGTCAACTATCCTGACGTTCGGATATATCCTGCACCCCGTCCCGACAACCGTCCTCCCCTCGAGATGCACGCTGGGGTAAACAATCGTCTCAGCTCCGACCTCGGCATCTGAAGAGATAAAGACGGAATTCCTGTCTATGAAATGCACGCCACGGTCCGTGTACTTGTCAAGAATGCGTTCTTTCATGATGCTGCAAGCGTTTTCCAGCTCCCTGCGGGTATTGATCCCCATGAATTCATCTTCAAGACCCGCGCAGAAGGCATCTATCCCGAGGCCATTGTCTCTGGCAATGCCTATTATATCGGTGAGATAATACTCACCCTTGGATCTGTTGATCCTTATCTTCTTAAGCAAAGGCAGGGCGCCGGATTCAAAGGCATAGACACCGCTGTTTACTTCCCTGATCATCTTCTGAGATTCCGACGCGTCCCTCTGCTCGATTATGAAGGCGGCCTTCCCCTTGCCGTCACGTATGATCCTGCCGTATGATCCCGGATTACGGGATTCAAAAGACAGGACAGATATATCGTTCCGTTTCTTCTTATGCATGGAGAGGAAATTCTTCAGAGTGCTCTTCGTAATTAAAGGGGCATCCCCGTTTACAACCAGTACGGTCCCGTGAAATCCCTTCAGCAAAGGCACCGCCTTTGACAAGGCATCCCCGGTGCCCTTTGGCTCCCGCTGAACGGCAAAAGATATCCCGGAGACATCCTGAAGCGCCTTCTCGAACTCAGGCAGGTTCTTGCCGGCAACAACCACGATCTTTTGTGGCTTCAGCGCGTGAAGGGTATTCAGGACATGCTGGAGCATCGGGGTTCCGTGAAGTCTGTGAAGCACCTTTGGCAATGATGATTTCATGCGAGTCCCGAGGCCTGCCGCAAGGACCACGCCCGCAATCTTCATTATTTAGGCACCAGTATCTTAGAAGGGGTTGTTATCCCTCCGGATAAGATAATCTTAATGCCTTCTTCTATCGAAATGTCCGTATAGAACAAATTCTCTTCCCTGAACAAGGCGATTTCGCCAAAATATATGAGGTTCGTCGGTATGTATACGGCCGTCAAAGACACTTCCTGACCGTCTCTCTCCGTCCTCATGCAACATTCTTTTGTAAGAAACCCGTAGGCATAGACCCCCGGCCTAGGGTACTCCACGAGCACAAATTTCTTGAACGAGGTCATCTTGCTTTCCGGAGAAAACGCATCCACAAGCTGCTTTACAGATGTATATATGCCCTTGAGGACAGGCAGACTGAGGAGAATCTTCTCGAAAGACTCGATAACCTTTCTGCCTATGACGTTTGTCGAGAAGGTACCTACGATAAAAATCAGAGCTATCGCAGAGATGAAACCCAGACCCGGGACATGATAGCCAAGCATGCTGAAGTAGATAGGTTCGAGGAAACCGTCGACAAACTTGAAGAACCAGCCGACGATAAGAAATGTGACGATAGCAGGAATCGATATCAACAGCCCTGCCAGGAATCTTCTCTTTAAGGTCGTGCGGATGGAAGTTTGAGAGTTACTTCCCAATTTTGGCCATCACCTCATCGGGAGCATCAAAGTTCGTGTAGACGTTCTGCACGTCGTCATTGTCTTCGAGGGCATCTATCAGGCGCATCATCTGTTCGGCATGCTTTTCATCGAGCATAATATAATTCTTGGGCAGCATGGTCAGTTCAGCGTGAGAGACAGGAATTCCAGCGGCTTCAATAGCAGCCTTAACCGCCTCCATGGCCTCGGGAGCGGTCAGGACTTCGTAGCTGTCCTCGCGGGGATCGTTCTTCATGTCCTCGGCGCCGGCATCGAGGGCCACGGACATCAGGGCATCCTCGTCAACCTTAGTCTTCTCGACAAGGATATAGCCTCTCTTTTCAAACATCCATGCGACACTTCCGGCCTCGCCCATATTGCCGCCGCTCTTTGTCATTATGCTTCGTATCTCGGAAATGGTACGATTCTTATTGTCGCTCAGTATCTCCATGAGAATGGCAACTCCTCCGGGTCCGTATCCCTCATAGAAATATTCCTCATAAGAGACGCCCGGGAGTTCGCCGGTGCCTTTCATGATCGCCCTTTTGATGTTATCCGCGGGCATGTTCACTTCCTTGGCTTTATCGACAGCGGTCCTTAACCTGGGATTGGCGGCAGGGTCTCCGCCGCCTATTCTTGAAGCAATAGAGATCTCTTTTACGAGCTTGGTAAATATCTTCCCCCGTTTTGCATCTGTACTTGCTTTCTTATGTTTTATCGAGGCCCACTTGGAATGTCCTGACACAATACCCCTCCGGATAGAATTTTGAGATACTTCGCAGTCTTTCTATGATAATTCCATGGGAATTCCCCTGTCAAGCCTCGAGACCGTATTCCTTGATCTTCGTCAGGAGTGTTTTGTAGCTTACCTGCAGGATTTCAGCTGCCCTGGTCTTGTTGCCCCTGGTCTCCCTCAGGACGGCAAGGATCCTCTCGGATTCCGCCTTCCTTGTCGCCTCCTTTGAAACAGAACCAAGGGTGCCCTCCGGAATCTCCGGTCGTGAGGAAAAAGAAGGACCGAACTGCTTGTCTATAAAGAAATGTTCAGGCATGATCGTGTCTCCATCGCAGAGGATAACCGCCCTCTCGATGGTATTTTCCAGTTCCCTGACGTTACCCTTCCAGGAGTAGTTTGTGAGCAAGGCAAGGGCCTCTTTCGATATCCCCTTTTGCGGAGTCTTGATCTCCAAGCAGTACTTTTTAATAAAATATTCAACCAGCAGAGGGATGTCTTCCTTGCGCTCCCGCAAGGGCGGGATACGGATCGGAAACACGTTGAGGCGGTAATAGAGGTCCTCCCTGAATTTCTTTTCTTCAACCGCCTGCTCCAGATCCTTATTGCTTGCAGCAACAATCCTCACGTCAACCAGGACCGGCTTGACGGCTCCTACCCGCTCAATCTCTCCCGTTTCTATGGCGCGAAGCAGTTTTGACTGCAGGGTGAGGTCCATATCTCCAACCTCATCGAGAAATATGGTCCCCCTGTCGGCAAGTTCGAACTTGCCCATCTTCTTTGTATCCGCGCTCGTGAAGGATCCCTTTTCATGACCGAACAGCTCTGATTCGAGAAGATCTCTCGGGATTGCTGCACAATTTATCGGGACAAAAGGGAATTCCCTCCTGTTGCTAAGATTATGCAGCGCCCTCGCAAAGAGTTCCTTGCCTGTGCCGCTTTCACCGATGAGCAGAACCGTTGTTCTTGTGGGGGCAACTCTCTGGACAATCTGGGCGACATTCACAAACTTTTCGCTCTGCCCGATGATGCTGGGCAGCCCAAGTTTAGAAGCAAACTCCTCCTTGAGCAGGATGTTCTCTGTCATGAGCCGCTGGGCCTGAATCGACCTCTTGATCAACATGAGAAGGTGGTCGGTATCAAATGGTTTCGTAATGAAATCAGCAGCTCCCCTCTTCATAGCCTCAACAGCCGTTTCAACAGATCCATAGGCCGTCATAATGATTACGGGTCTGAACGGGTTCTCCTCTTTGGAAGCCATCAGCACCTCGATGCCGTCCTTCTGCGGCAGCTTCAGGTCCGTAAGCACGAGGTCTATCTTGCCTTCCCTGAGGGAATTGATACCCTGAAGGCCGTCATAAGCGGAAATCACTTTATACCCCCCTGATTCAAGGGTCTCCTTCAGCATGGCGGCCATGGATTCTTTATCTTCTACGATCAGGACAGTTTCCACTGTTATATCCCGGCATCCTTTAGGGCGGTCTTGCAAGGGCAGTTGCGCTCTTTCGGAATCAGCCCGAAGCTTTCCCTTAAGAGAACCTTCAGATGGAGCGAAGCCCTGTTCATCATCTCGATCACTTCTGCAGACGTTAGTTTTTTTCCGGTGATGCCTGCGGCATAATTGGTGACAACAGCTATCCCCGCATAGCAGATTTCGGCCTCTCGTGACAAAGCGGCTTCAGGCATTCCTGTCATGCCGACAACAGACGCCCCTATCTGGGAATAGAACTCGATCTCCGCCCTTGTCTCAAGACGCGGGCCGTTCGTACAGACATATGTGCCCGATCTTATAGGGTTTAGTCCGGTCCTGGCGCCCGCTTCGGCAAGTGCATGCCTTAATTCAGGGCAATAGGGTTCAGTAAGATCAATATGCACCACGCCTGTTCCGCCGTCATAGAAGGTTGCCTGCCGACCGTGTGTCATGTCTATGATCTGGTCGAGGACCACCATGGTTCCCGGCGCCATCACTGTGTCAATACCGCCTGTAGCGCCGATCGATATTATCCTTTCCACGCCCAGATGCCTGAAACCCCAGATATTGGCCCTGTAATTGATCATATGCGGGGGGATGGCGTGTTGAGAACCGTGTCTGGGAAGAAAGACAACCTCTTCTTCAGAAAAACTGCCGATCAAGTAGGCGTCGGAAGGATCCCCGAACGGAGTCTGTATGCTCCTCCTCTCCCGAATAGTGACTCCTTCGATCTCATAAAGCCCGCTGCCGCCGATTATGCCTATCATCCTTCTTCCCCTGGACTTATGTCGCTGTCAGCCCTTC
>DATHCU010000218.1:0-4445 GCA_035319385.1 Thermodesulfovibrionales bacterium | reverse complement strand
TCTCAACTAATTTATAATAAGAGTTTACGGGTTTGCCGAGGTTGAACGGTTGATCAGCGCTTGCCCGCATTATGCGCGGGATGTGAAACACTGGAGCGGGTGCAGTATGTGCCCTGAGAGTATTGAATGCCGACGGATAATGCGGTTAAATAGAGTCTGTCCATAAAGTAGTATTTTGTCATTATCCGGCTTGACCGGATAATCCAGACGCATTGAAAATACTGGATTCCCCGATCGAGTCGGGGAATGACGGGTTACCCGAACAGCAATTTATGGACAGACTCTGAATAACAGCGGAGCGCTATTGGGATTAATTGAAACGGAAATGGAAAGCATGGAGATGAAGGACAGACCTATCGGCATTTTTGACTCCGGGATAGGGGGCCTGACCGTCCTCAAGGAGATGATAAGGATTACCCCTGATGAAGACACGATCTATCTGGGAGATACGGCAAGGGTGCCTTACGGAATAAGATCTCCGGAAACGGTGCTGAGGTATTCCTTTGAGAATACGGGATTTCTGGTATCCAGGGAAATCAAGCTGATGGTTGTGGCCTGCAATACGGCTTCAGCGGTGGGCCTGGATGCTATAAAGAGAAATGTCTCTATCCCGGTAATAGGCGTTATCGAACCGGGTGCAAAAGCAGCGGTCAAGGCTACCGGCAATAAGAAGGTCGGTGTTATCGGAACGCAAGCCACTATTAACAGTTCCTCATACACCAAGGCGATTCATGCACTTGACGGAAGCATAGAGGTTTTCGGCCTGGCGTGTCCCCTCTTTGTCCCGCTGGTGGAGGAGGGATGGACCGAGGGCGCTATCGCGACCCTGGTGGCTGAAAAATATCTCGGATGGTTCAAGGGCAAAGATATTGATACTGTGGTCCTTGGGTGCACCCATTATCCCCTGCTGAAGAAGGTGATCTCGGAAATCATGGGTGATGGGGTGAGACTCATTGATTCCGCGGTTGAAACAGCACGCGAGATCAAGCATACGCTCGGGACTCTGGGGCTGGGTCGCGAAGGGAACAACCGTTCTTTAAGGGAGTTTTTTGTAACCGATTCTACCGAGCGGTTCCTGAAGGTGAGCGAGAATTTCCTGGGACAAAAGATCGAGAATATTAAAAGAATAGAGGTAGGAGGCTGAATGAGACCTGACGGAAGAAAGAACGATGAAGTGAGAAGGGTGAAGATCCAGAGAAATTTTCTCGAGACCCCCGAAGGGTCTGTTTATATTTCGATGGGCAATACGAAGGTGATATGCGCAGCGACGATCGAAGAGAGGGTTCCGCCTTTTCTCAAGGATCAGAAGAAGGGCTGGATTACCGCGGAGTACTCTATGCTTCCAAGGGCCACTCAGACGAGAACTGTGAGGGAATCTTCATCAGGCAGGGTCAGCGGCAGGACCCATGAGATACAGCGGCTCATCGGAAGGGCGCTCAGATCTGTCGTGGATCTGACAAGCCTCGGCGAGAGGACGATATGGATAGACTGTGATGTTCTCCAGGCGGACGGAGGCACCAGAACAGCATCTATAACCGGCGCCTTCCTCTGCATGGCCGATGCATTGAAATACGCCCTGAGAAACGGGTTGGTAGAAAAGACTCCCATCAAGGATTACCTTGCCGCCATAAGTGTGGGGGTTGTGCGCGGAGAACCCATGATAGACCTCTGCTATATTGAGGATTCTGCAGCTGAGGTGGACATGAACGTGGTAATGACAGGCAGCGGCAAACTGGTGGAGGTGCAGGGAACTGCCGAGGGATTGCCTTTTTCGAGAGGCACGCTGGACAGCCTCATGAATCTCGCCGAGGCCGGCATTAATAATCTGATAGAGATACAGAGGAAATTGATAGAGGGCGACGTCTCCAGCTACTGATTCGGTCAAAGCATCTGTAATATGCTACAATAAATACTGCTATGAACAAACTTAATGCATACAGGAGCCTTATCGTCTGGCTGGTTATAGGCGTCATGATGATAGTGCTCTTTAATCTCCTCAATGTGCCCAAGAAAGGCGAGGAGGAGATAATCTTCTCCGATTTTATGACAAAGCTTGATGCGGGCCAGGTCGAAGATGTGACCATAAAGGGCAGTGTCATAAGCGGACAGTTAAAAGACGGCAAGAAGTTCAGGACATTCACCGCCGATTATCCTGAACTTGTGAAGAACCTGCGGGACAAGGATGTCAAGATTACGGTGAAACCCGAAGAACAGAATCCCTGGTACTGGAACCTGTTCTTCTCCTGGGGTCCGATCATATTCCTTGTGGTCATCTGGATATTCTTTATGCGTCAGATGCAGACAGGCGGCAACAAGGCATTATCCTTCGGGAAGGCCAAGGCAAAGCTCGTTTCCGAGAAGTCGGTGAAAATAACCTTTGCGGACGTTGCAGGAATAGACGAGGCAAAGGCGGAGGTGCAGGAGATAATCGATTTTCTGAAGGACCCCCAGAAATTCCAGAAACTCGGCGGCAAGATACCGAAAGGCGTTCTTCTGGTCGGAGCGCCCGGAACGGGGAAGACCCTTCTGGCCAGGGCTATAGCAGGTGAGGCCGGAGTGCCCTTTTTTTCGATTTCGGGTTCCGATTTTGTAGAGATGTTCGTAGGCGTCGGCGCATCCAGGGTCAGAGACCTCTTTGATCAGGCTAAAAAGAGTTCGCCCTGTATCATCTTTATCGACGAGATAGATGCGGTGGGCCGTCATAGGGGCGCGGGGCTCGGAGGCGGTCATGATGAGCGCGAACAGACACTCAACCAGTTGCTCGTTGAGATGGACGGGTTTGAAGCCAATATAGGTGTTATTATCATTGCTGCTACAAACAGGCCGGATGTCCTCGATCCTGCCTTGCTGCGACCCGGAAGGTTTGACAGACAGGTTGTGGTGCCCCAGCCCGATGTGAAGGGGCGGCTCGAAATACTCAAGGTACATTCGAGGAACAAGCCGATCGACGAAAAGGTGAGTCTGGACGAGATAGCCAGGGGGACGCCTGGATTCTCGGGGGCGGACCTCGAAAACCTCGTTAACGAAGCAGCTCTTCTTGCGGCGCGAAAAGGGAAGACCAAGGTCGAGAGGTCCGACTTTGAGGCGGCAAAAGACAAAGTTCTGATGGGCGTTGAGAGAAAGAGCATGATCATAAGCGATGCAGAGAAGAAGAACACCGCATATCATGAGGCAGGTCATGCCCTTGTTGCGCATATGACGCCGGGCACCGATCCTCTGCACAAGGTCAGCATTATACCAAGGGGACGGGCACTCGGAGTAACCCAGCAGCTGCCCATTGATGACAGATACACGTATTCCAAGGATTATCTCATGAAGGCGCTTGCCGTCCTTCTCGGGGGCCGGGCAGCGGAGGAGATAGCCTTGCAGCACATGACTACCGGCGCGGGAAACGACCTCGAACGCGCGACTGATCTTGCGAGGAAGATGGTGACCGAATGGGGCATGTCGGACAGGCTCGGTCCGCTCACATTCGGGAAGAAGGAAGAACAGATATTCCTTGGCAGGGAAATAGCAAGACACAAGGACTACAGCGAGAAGACAGCGGTTGATATCGATGAAGAGGTCAAGAGGATTGTGGTAGAGGCTTACAACAGCGCAAGGGACCTGCTTACTGAAAACCGCGACCTTCTTGAGGTCTTTGCGAAGACTCTCCTTGAAAAAGAGACCCTGGACGGTCCGGAGATAGACGCCCTCATCCAGGGGGCAGTGTCGGCGAGAACCGTTCAGGTTTAGCCGGTTTTCATATCCCTCATTTCTTTCAACTATAACCGCGGGGTATCATACTCATTCGGAGCAGTGTGTTATCATAACTGGTTATAGGCTATGCTAAATACCTTAAAGGAAGCCTCGGAGATCTACAGGTACAGGGAGCTGCTGCGTAATCTCGTCTTGAGAGACATCAAGAAGAGGTACAAACGCTCTACCATAGGTTTCCTCTGGGTCATGCTCGACCCGCTGTTAATGCTGCTTATTTTCTACGTGATCTTTTCCGGTTTCTTCGGCAGTTCGGTCGGAACGTATTCGGCTTATGTTATGTCGGGCATAACCATGTGGCAGTTCTTCTCACAGGGGACAAAGATGGCTTCCCTTGCATTTATCCAGAACCGCCACCTCATAAGCAAGATCTATCTGCCTAAGGCTATCTTTCCGCTATCGGTCGTAGCCTCTTCGCTGATGCACTTCATATTCTCTCTCGTTCCGCTCTTCATTATCATCCTCGCTTCAGGGACGAAGCTCGGCCCCAATCTGGCTTTGCTTCCTTATGTTGTGTGCATAACATTCCTGTTTTCTTTCGGGATGGCCCTGACCGTTTCTACACTGGCTGTCTTCTTCCACGACGTGGTTTACATATACGACGTCCTGTTGCTGGGCTGGATGTATCTGTCGGCAATTTTCTATCCGGTCTCCATCCTGTCCCCCAGACTTCACGCTCTCATGACTTT
>DATHCU010000217.1:0-3886 GCA_035319385.1 Thermodesulfovibrionales bacterium | reverse complement strand
CTGTCTTCAGAACTTTCTTCGCCACGTCCCGAATCTTATTGGGATCGAGTCTGCAGAAGGTCTTATTCCGAGTCTTTCCTGCCATTTGGATATTATATCTGAGCGGCGCTGATGCCGGCTCGGGAACGAGGTCTTATATTTTCGTCAATGGATTTGACGGTTCTCAACATCTTCTCAAGGTTATCCAGGCTTATCATATTGGGGCCGTCACAGAGCGCCCTGTCCGGCTCGGGATGGACCTCCATAAACAGGCCGTCCACCCCCGCAGCGGCAGCGGCCCTTGCCAGAGTCTCGGCAAATTCTCTCTGCCCGCCTGAGCTCTTGCCCATTCCTCCGGGAAGCTGGAGGCTGTGCGTCACATCAAAGATCACCGGGTATCCAAAGGAGCGCACGATCGGAAAAGACCTGAAATCTACGACCAGATTATTATATCCGAAGGACGTGCCCCGCTCCGTGACAGAGACTTGGTGATTGCCCGTTGCGATAAACTTTTCAATAATATTCTTCACATCCCAGGGTGCAAGAAACTGTCCCTTCTTGATATTGACCGGCTTCTGAGTTCGTGAAGCGGCTAGGATCAGATCGGTCTGCCTGCACAGAAAAGCAGGTATCTGTAACATGTCCAGAACCTCTGCAGCCGGCGCAATCTCCTCCCGGGAGTGTACATCGGAGAGGACAGGGATGCCGAATCTGGCTCTAACATCTGAAAGAATTCTAAGCCCTTTGTCGATGCCGGGTCCTCTGAAAGAAGAAACTGAACTCCTGTTAGCCTTGTCATAGGAGCTCTTGAACAACAAAGGTAGGCCTACACTACCACAGATGGTTTTTAACCTTTCTGCCGTGTGAAAGACAATGTCCTCACTCTCGATTACGCACGGGCCGGCAATGATGAAAAGCGGGTTGTCTCCGCCGAGCTTCGCGCCGGCAATAGTTATTTCCCTTGTCAATCCTGAGACGGAAAGACTCTCAGACATCGTCTTTGGTTCTCTTCTGAAACGCTCCGCTCTTCTCCTCGGAGCTCATCTCGAGATGCGGGAACAGGGATCTCTTCTCTCTCACCGCTGCGCCTATAAAGGCCCTGAATAAAGGGTGAGGATCAGTGGGTCTTGACTGGAATTCCGGATGGAACTGGCATCCGAGGAACCAGGGGTGGTTCTCGATCTCTACAATCTCGACGAGTTCTTCATCCGGGCTCAGTCCCGATATCTTGAGGCCGTTTCTGGTGAGAATGCCCCTGAAGGCATTATTGAATTCATACCTGTGTCTGTGCCTTTCCGATATCTCTCTTATCCCGTAAGCCCTGAAGGCGTGCGTGCCTTCCCTGAGGACGCATGGATAGGCTCCGAGCCTCATTGTGCCGCCCTTATGAGAACTTTCGGAACGTACCTCCACCTTTTCCTTTCTGAAATCGTACCATCTCTCCATGAGATAAATGACGGGGTCCTTGGTATTAAGATCGAATTCAGTACTGTTTGCGGATAGACCGCACACGTTTCTGGCGAACTCGATGACAGCGCATTGCATCCCGAGGCATATCCCGAAATATGGTATCTTCTTCTCACGCGCGAACCTGATAGCCTTGATCTTGCCCTCGATTCCCCTGTATCCGAATCCGCCCGGCACAAGGATTCCATCCACCTCGTTAAGGAATTTTTCAGGACCGAGAACCTCTATTTCTTCAGAATCGACCCATTGCATATTTACACGCGCATTGTTTGCAATGCCTCCATGAACCAGCGCTTCCATCAGGCTCTTGTAGGAATCTTTGAGGCCAGTATATTTTCCGACAATGGCGATAGTAACCTCGTGTTTGGGTTCCTTGATCTTTCTGACAATATCTTCCCAGAGGGAGAGATCCGGCTCATTCGGATTAAGGTTGAACTTCCTGCTGATAAGATGGTCGAGGCCTTCATAATGAAGCGTGAGCGGCACTTCGTAGATGGTTTCAACATCCTCTGCCGAGATGACCGCGTCTGCCTCAAGGTTGCAATGAATGGCGATCTTCTTCTTCGAATCAGCCGGGAGGGGCCATTCTGTTCTGCAGACCAGGATGTCAGGCTGTATACCGATCTCCCTGAATTCCTTGACGCTGTGCTGAGTCGGCTTTGTCTTCAGTTCCCCGGCTGTCTTTATGTATGGTATCAGGGTGAGGTGCATATACAGAACGTTTTCTCTCCCCACATCATAACGTATCTGCCTTATGGCTTCGAGGAATGGGAGACTCTCGATGTCGCCGATAGTGCCGCCGATTTCAACAATCACAATATCATAATCATTGCTCACCGACTTGATGGCCTTCTTTATCTCATCGGTTATGTGAGGGACAACCTGGACCGTCTCTCCCAGATAATCCCCGCGCCTCTCTTTTGTGATGACGTTGTAATAGATCTTGCCAGTGGTATAATTGTTTCCCTGAGATGTCCTGATAGAAGTGAATCTCTCATAATGGCCAAGATCGAGGTCTGTTTCGGCGCCGTCGTCCGTGACAAAGACCTCGCCGTGCTGAAACGGGCTCAATGTGCCGGGATCGACATTAATATAAGGGTCCAG
Source organism: Thermodesulfovibrionales bacterium (assembly GCA_035319385.1). Taxonomy (GTDB): domain Bacteria; phylum Nitrospirota; class Thermodesulfovibrionia; order Thermodesulfovibrionales; family SM23-35; genus DYFC01. Next base: position 1,336 of record DATHCU010000217.1, on the reverse strand, counting down.
TTTCTGGAGAGTCACCTTCAACCCCTTTGCCTTCAGCAGGGCTCCGGTTGCGGCCGCAGCTATCCCCTTGCCAAGAGCCGAAACGACACCGCCTGTTACGAAGATATACTTAGACATTTCTCCACCCTCTCCAAGTCCTCGGGAGTATCCACTCCAAAGGTCTCAAGAAACGTTTCCTTTACCTTTATCTTCATCCCATTTTCCAAAGCCCGCAACTGTTCCAGTTTTTCGATATTTTCGAGTTCTGTGGGCTCCATGCCGGCAATCGAGAGAAGTACATCCCGTCTGTAACTGTAAATTCCGATATGCTTATAATACTCCGGCCTACGCACCTCTGAGTGATGAGCTCGGAAAGGGATCGTAGCGCGGGAAAAATAGACGGCAAACATCTGTCTGTCAAAAACAACTTTCACAACATTGTAGTCAACGATTTCTCCGGGATCCTCAATCTTCTTGATCAGCGTGCCGATGGAAGCCCTTGTGTCATCGAGGGCCATGATCACGTCATCTATCATCTCAGGGCGGATCAACGGTTCGTCGCCCTGCACGTTTACAATTATATCATAATCCAGAGAGGCCGCGACCTCAGCAATCCTGTCAGTGCCCGACGGATGGTTCTTGTCTGTCATGACTGCCTTTCCGCCAAAGGCAAGGACCCGTTCGAATATGGTCTCGCTGTCCGTTGCAACCATTACTTCCTCTGCAAGACGTGACTTCTTTGAGTTTTCGTAGACGTGCTGAATAAGGGGTTTGCCCTTAAGGGGGTAGAGAGGCTTTCCCGGGAACCGGGTCGAATCGTAACGCGCAGGGATAATGACTGCAACAGGCATAATTGTTTTCTATCATTATATACCTCCGGACCCCGCCTTGACAATAGATTTCAGCGCATTGAGGCAACCCTTCAGTAAAGGGCAGCAGTATTTCAGAATCCTCTCCTTTGCGAGGAGGGATTGGGGCGGTTTCATTATATTCATCAAAACCCCTCCAACATCCTCTTGCGAAGGGGAGGACAGCAAGACGCATACTGAAAGATTACGCGTTGAGGACAATTCCAGGACAAGTGAAGTATAATTAAGAAATCTGTGGCAGAGGCTCTCTTTCACTCTTCAACTGAGAAATATTTCGGAAAGGACAGATAATTGGACATTTCGAGCACCATACAGCAGGTGATCATATCGGCATTCCCCATCCTTATAGCGATTGTCTTTCACGAGCTTTCGCATGGGTTTGTAGCTTACAAATTGGGGGACAACACCGCAAAAATGATGGGCAGGCTCACCCTTAATCCTATCGCACATATTGATCCGGTCGGGACAATTCTTATGCCCATCATGCT
>DATHCU010000216.1:0-4170 GCA_035319385.1 Thermodesulfovibrionales bacterium | reverse complement strand
CAGCCATGTCCCGCTGGTCTCGGAAAAGGGTGAATTCAGCCGGCGGGGATGGCTTCTTGATATCTATCCCTCGACTTCGGAGACTCCTGTTAGGGTCGAGTTTTTTGGAGATGAGATAGACAGTGTGAAATATTTTGATGTTGACACTCAGAGGTCCTCGGGCGACGTTTTCGAACTCCATATTTATCCGGCGACCGATCCCGCGTCGGGTATTACACTGCAGGAACTCATGTCGGGTGCGGAATTATTCTTCTCGGACTCTATTCAGGATAAAGAAGGACTGCCCGAAGGCTCAACATTCTTCTCCCGCTTCTCTATCCATGGCGACGGATACGATGCGGGACTCTTGTCCCTGAAAGGGCTTCGCCTTCTGCCTGAAGAGAGAAAAGGCATTGATGAACTGCCTATCGTCCTCAGGGATATCATGAAGGATATCGGCATCCGCATTGTTTCCTCTTCCAGGGGCCAGGCGGACAGGCTGAGGGACATTCTCAGGGACGGGGGTGTTGTATGCCCGCTCATAGAGAAGACGGAGATCTTCAATTACGAAGGGAACATCGCCGTTGCAGTCGGTGATCTCTCCGCCGGACTTTACCTGCCGGATATCATGATCCTCACAGAGAAAGAGCTATTCGGCGAGAGATTGCATTACAGACCCATAAGAAAGTCTAAAGTTTCCGGACTGCTGACATCTCTTGATGATCTCAGACCCGGAGATTTCGTCGTCCACAAGGACCACGGCATAGGCAGATTCTCGGGGATGGTCCAACAGAACATCGAGGGCCTTCAGGAAGACCTCCTCCAGATCGAATATGAAGGGGGCAGACTGTACCTTCCCCTTCAGTCCATAAATAAGATCAACAAATACCATGCTGAAGAAGGCATCGTGCCCAGGGTTGATCGCATCGGAGGGAAAACCTGGCAGCGCACAAAAGACAGGGTCAAGAGGAAAGTCCAGGACATGGCTGAAGAACTCGTCAGGTTGTATGCCGAACGGGAGGTGCACAAAGGATATTCCTTCAGCGCGGATACCGAACTTCACAGGGAATTTGACAGCTTCTTCCCCTACGAAGAAACTCCCGATCAGATAAAGGCGATCGAGGATATCAAGAAAGACATGGAGTCGGAAAGACCAATGGACAGGCTTGTGTGCGGTGATGTGGGATACGGCAAGACGGAAGTCGCCATAAGGGCCGCTTTCAAGGCTGTGTACGACGGACTGCAGGTTGCCGTTTTGGTGCCTACGACAATCCTCTGTGAGCAGCATTACAGGACATTCGTGTCAAGGTTTTCCGGATTTCCGGTGAACATAGATTATCTGAGCAGGTTCAAATCGGCAAAAGAGATCAAGGAGACGCTAAAGGCTTTGCCGGCCGGGGATATCGATATTATAATCGGGACCCACAGCCTTCTGAGCAAGGATATCCATTTTCATAAGCTCGGCCTTCTGATTATAGACGAGGAGCACCGGTTCGGTGTAAGGCAGAAGGAAAAGATAAAGGAACTCAGGAGCGGTGTTGACATCATCACGCTGACTGCGACCCCTATACCGCGGACCTTGTCGATGGCGCTGTCCGACATACGGGACCTGAGCGTCATCGAGACGCCTCCGGAAGACAGGCTGGCCGTAAAGACGGCAGTGTCCGTCTTCAATGAATCTCTGATTAAAGAGGCTATCACCCGGGAACTGAACAGAAACGGTCAGGCATTCTTTGTACACAACCGTATAAAGGACATATACGGTCTGGCGGACTATCTCAGGCGGCTCATGCCTTCTCTGAGGATCGCCGTAGCACACGGGCAGATGCAGGAGAGAGAGCTTGAAAGGGCGATGCTGAGTTTTTACCAGCATTCAGCGGACATTCTCGTCTCTACAGCCATAATCGGCTCCGGACTCGATGTTCCAACCGCAAACACAATCATCATCGACAGGGCAGATGCTATGGGACTCGCCGATCTCTACCAGCTCAGGGGCCGCGTCGGGAGAGGCAACGTCAGGGCTTTTGCCTATTTTCTCATCCCCGGAGAAGACATCATAACCGAGGAGGCTAAAAAGAGGCTCCAGGCAGTTCAGGACATGAGTTACCTGGGCGCGGGGTTCAGGCTTGCACTCAAGGACCTTGAGATTAGGGGCGCTGGAAATCTTCTGGGGGCTGAACAGTCGGGGCACATCAATGAAGTCGGGTTTGATCTCTACATGGAGATGCTCGAAAAGGCTGTCGCAGAACTGAAGGGCGTTAAGATAGAGGAGGAGTTTGAACCGTCGATTCATCTGAAGGTAAATGCCGTGATCCCCGTGGATTATGTGGATGACATCACCCTGAGGCTGAGCCTGTACAGAAAGATAGCGTCCGCAAAGTCCATTGATGGATTGAAGTCCGTGGAATCGGAGATGCGGGACCGGTTCGGGAATCTGCCGCGAGAGGCAAAGAATCTTCTCGATATTATGGAGCTGAAGGTACTCGCCAGACAGCTGCTCATAACAAGGATCCAGGATACGGACGGAACCGTGTCGGTGCTCTTTTCGCAGGACACGAAGGTGGAGCCTTCCGACATCTTCAAGCTCAGAGACAAGACGGACGGCAGGATGAAATTCCTTCCGGAGGGCTTTGAACTGAGCCTCAAGGGGCTGCCTTGGGACGAGATCTTCGGGACGATGTCGACCCTCTTTACTTGTTTAGCCAATTCTGATACTGTTAATAAGATATAGATGGTAATTTCCACTTCAGAAGATTCTTATCGGCTTGGGTTCTTGCCCGCCACCACCCTTAGGAGAATTCACATGAATAAATCCCATATTTTTCTTCTTCTGCTTCTGTGCCTTGTTTGCTCGTGCGCCGGAAGCGCGTCTGAAGATGAGATCCACAAGGCCAACTATCATTATCAGATAGGCATATCCTACCTGAACGACAACAACATACAGCCCGCCTTTGTGGAGTTTCAAAAGGCCTTGGGGTACAACCGGCGTGATAAAGATGTTCATAACGCCCTGGGAATACTCTATCTGCTGAAGCTTGAAGATTATCCGAAAGCCGTAGAACATTTCAAAGACGCCATTGACATCGATGAAAATTTCTCCGAGGCATGGAATAATCTCGGGAATGCGTATGCGAATATGGGGAAGTTCTATGATGCAATCGCAGCATACAAGAAGGCGATAACGAACCCGCAGTATAAGAACGCGGCCAAGGCATTGCACAACATGGGTATGGTATACTATAGACTTTCCAAATTCGATGAAGCCCTCGACTCTTTCAAAGAGGCGATCAAGAGGTTTTCAAGTTTCCACCTGCCTTATTATGGTTTGGCGCTATGCTACAATGCCAAAGGTCAGTACGGCGATGCCGCTGTTGCCATGACCCGGGCGATAGAACTCGACCCCCTTTACAAGGGCAACAAAGAAAAGGCTCTGGAAGATCTCAAGGAGCAGAGGATTCGGGCAAGAGGTATTGAGGAAAAGGACGTCAACGACTATCTGGATATCCTCAAGTATTAGATTTCTATCCGGGGCGTAGCGCAGCCTGGCTAGCGCACCTGCTTTGGGAGCAGGGTGTCGGAGGTTCGAATCCTCTCGCCCCGACCAATAATAAAATCTGAAGAAACAATCATCGCCGGCAAGAGACTTCCCATCACTCTTGTCCTCCTTCCCGCACAGGGATAGTGAAGCAAAAAGTCGATCCTCTACCAGGCTCGGATTCTATCCATATTTCCCCTCCCATACGCTCTACTATCCTCTTACATATTCCAAGCGCCATTCCCGTGCCCGGATATTCAGACTTTCCATGAAGCCTCTTGAAGATATCGAATATCTGTTTGTGGTATTGCGGATCTATTCCTATCCCGTTATCCTGAACTGCGAATTCCCATTTGCTGTCCTTCAGCCTTACAGATATATGTATCTCAGGAGGCTTTTCACTGCGGAACTTGATGGCGTTTTCAACTAGGTTCTGGAAGAGTCGTATCACCTGTGTGCGATCACCCTGAACAGTCGGCATCGGTTCGTCATATGTAACTCTTACCTTATTCTCATCTATTTCAGTCTTCAGGTTTGCGAGCGCATGGGCCAGAGTGACTGATGTATCAACGGGCTTTAGTTTAATGTCCGCGGTCTCAATGCTTGAGAATTCCAGGAGGTCATTTACAATGGTCTGCATCTCCTTCATACTTTCC
>DATHCU010000215.1:0-2160 GCA_035319385.1 Thermodesulfovibrionales bacterium | reverse complement strand
GTTCAGTCTCATATCGAGGCCGGTGATGTATCTTGGCATAGGATGCTTTGCCGCAAGCCTCTGTATGAGCTTTTTCCTCGGACCTGCCGGCAGTGTCTTTCTGCGCGAAAAGATAACGAGCATTCTTGTTACTAGGGCGCCTCTAGCCATTGAAGAAGGCATATTCAATACATCCTTCAAGGACATGGTCATACTAGTGAAAGATAAACCGGCGCCCGACCGCCTCTCGGGCATATTCATTGTCGATGAGAGGAAGAAGGATGAGCCCAAGGTGATCGTAGCGAAGGAAGGCCGCATTATTTCCGAGGCCGACGCGCTGAGCTTCGCCCTGAAAGGAGGCCATGTATATATCACAAACAAGAACTCACTGACCGAGATAACATTCGGCACATACTATTTCAGGCTAACGCCGGTGCTGGATCAGACAGCCAGAAAGAGCAGCGAACTCTCGCCGTTCGAGCTGATATCTGAAGCTGCGAGCAACCCCGACAAGAAACTGTCATATCTCCTTGAGTTCCATCGCCGCCTTTCGATGCCGGGCGTATGCCTCATAATCATCTTTCTCGGCCCGTCCCTCGCGTTGATTGCCGGCAAGACCGGCAGGCTTGGCGGGCTTACGGCAGGATTGCTGGTCTTTGCAGCTTATTACTCGGTAATGATCTACGGAGAAAACCTGGCCCGCTCAGGCGCCCTGCCCCATTTCATAGGGGCCTGGCTCTCGTTTGTAATGCTTGCTGCCTTTTCAATCTACGCCTTTGAGAGGGTGAATAAGAAATGATACTCAGGGTCCAGCGCATGTATATAGCCGACTTCTTCAAGGTCCTCATCATCCTTACTCTGGGCATGTCTTCACTGTTCGGCGTCCTGAGCGTAATCGATAAGATGGAAGAATTCATGCCCTTCCATCCTCCGTTTCATCTATTGCTGACGTACGGCATAGCAGGCATTCCGCGCTACATCATTTATTTTCTGCCGATGACGATCCTTCTCAGCAGCCTCTTCGTATTTTCTCAGGCGATCAAAAGACGGGAGATCGTTGCGATCAAGACATCGGGTGGAAGAATCAAGGCGATCATGACCCCGTTCGTGGTGCTCGGCGTGCTGCTGACGCTGGCGGGATTTATCCTTGGCGAGTTTGTAGTCCCTGTGACCGCAAAGAAAGTGCGCTCCACGGCTAGTGAGATAACAGGCCGAGGCAAGAAGATGGCCTTCTTCAAAGAGGGCACGCTTTATATCCGCGGCAAGGACGGCTCCATCGTCAAGATATCGCTGTTTCTGCCGTCGCAGAACATATCGAAGGGGATCAGCATCTTCAAATTCAACGAAGACGGCCTCACCGAGAGGATAGACGCCGACACCGGTTCCTGGGAGAACAATGTCTGGAAGCTGAAGAACATTCAGATCTACGACCTGACAACAGGCAAGGTTTCAAGGATGCCGGAGATGGCGTATACCGCCATCGAGTCGCCGAAGATATTCAGCGAGGACGCCGTCAAGGTTGAAGAGATGACACTTACCGAGCTGATAAGATACAAGGACAGGCTAGCCGAGGCCGGGTTCAGAAATGTAAAGCTATCGGTTGACCTGGGATCGAGATTGTCCTACCCGATAGTGAATCTTTTCATGTTGCTGCTCGGCATATCCCTGTCGATCGGCGGAGAGCAGAAAGGCATCGAAAAGTTGTTCAGGATAAAGACTCAAGGGGCCCAGGCGAATGCAGGGGTCATATCCGCAGGGCTGGGCCTGCTGATCAGCGTCTTTTACTGGCTGGGATATTCATTCACACTGTCTCTGGGATATTCTGGGACCGTGCCGCCCGCTCTTGCACCGTGGATAGTGCCTGTCATCTTCTCTGTCGTCTCGCTCTACCTTTTCCATAATATCCCTGAGTAGCATCCGGGGAGCCTACTCCCACAGGGACGGACTCTCTCCCTTCTTCTCGCCGACGGATGCAGCCACCTCTTTACGATATTCGGAGAGCAGCAGCCTGGACATCTCGCCGGGTGCATAATGTGCGTCGTCCACTCTGCGGACTGGCATCACTTCCATGGTCGAGTTGGTGATGAAGACCTCGGACGCTGAGTAAATATCTTCGGGCCTGAATTCACCTTCCCTGACAGCAATCCGGTTCCGCGCGGCCAAGTCAATTACAACGGTCCT
>DATHCU010000214.1:0-14489 GCA_035319385.1 Thermodesulfovibrionales bacterium | reverse complement strand
AGACTGCTCAGTTCATCGGATATTCTGTATATCTCTCTCCTCTTGCTCTCAAGAAGATCTTCGTGCTCCGTCAGTTCTTCCTCCATAGACCTAGAGTAATCGGACTTCTCTCCGAGTTGCGCCTTCTGATTTTCCAGCTCTGTAAGCAATTCCGCCTCGACCCGCTCAAGTTCCTGATGCCTCGAGACCGACTCGGTTTCCTTGGCATTGTACTCGTCTTTCTGCTGTACCAGGCGTGAGAGATATTCCTGCTGATTCTCTATCTCCGTCTTTGCGACCGCTATGTTCTTCTCGATTTCCGCAATCTCTTTTTCCAGTGCTTGATACTTCGTCTGGATATCCTCCAGCAATTTCTCTTTTTCAACGAGTTCAAGCCGCTTGGTCTCCGTCTCCGTCTCTATCTTCGAAACCTCGGCCCTCTGAACCGTCTCTTCTTCTTTCAGAGTACCGTATTCCATCATAATCTCATCATACGATCGCCTGAGGGCGTCATAATCCCGCTTGGCAATCTTCAGCTCTATCGCGCTGACCTCAGAGGTGAGTTTCTTGTATCTCTCCGCCTTCTTGGCAAGCCTGTCCAGAAAATTGATCTGTTTTTTCACCTCGATGATTATATCGTTGATCCGCTGAAGATTCGTCCGGGATGACTCCAGCTTTGAGATGGCTTCCTTTTTCCTGACGTTGTATTTCATGACTCCGGCCACTTCTTCGATCAGGAAACGTCTATCGGCGGGTTTCGCATTGAGTATCTCGGAGATCCTGTCCTGTTCCAGGATTGAGTAGCTCCTCACCTCGAGTCCTGTGTCAAGAAATAGGTCTTTGATGTCTTTGAGCCTGCATTGGCTCTTGTTCAGCATGTACTCGCTGTCGCCGGAACGGTAGAGTCTTCTGGTGACAGCGGCGGTGTCCGATTCCGCATCTCCGTTATCCCCCTCGGCAGACTGCTTGACCCCGTTCAGACCCGATATCACGAGCGTCACTTCCGCCATCCCTTTTGGTTTCTTGGACACGGACCCGTTGAAGATGACCTCCTCCATCTTTTCACCCCTGAGACTCTTGGCGCTCTGCTCTCCGAGGACCCAGCGGAAGGCGTCGACAATATTGCTCTTTCCACAGCCGTTTGGGCCGACGATGCAGGTAATCCCGGGATGAAAACTAAAGGTGGTCTTATCTCCGAAAGATTTGAACCCTATTAACTCAAGTTTATCGATGCGCATTCTTTAAATGATTCTGTAACCCGGCCGAACAGGCCGCGAACAGGGAAATTTTATATACCCAGAGAGAGGAGGCGTCAGCTTCTTTTTTTAGTCTTTTAGTATACCTATAGTCGAGGGGTTTTGAAAAGCGCGTCCACCCTTGCTCTTCTAACTGTCATAATTTATAGGTCATGCCTATCTTCAACGCCCTGGATCGGGATGTCCGGTTCCGCTTCCCCGGCAGAGCCTGTTTCCCCGGTTTCAGACTCAACATCAACAGCAGGGCTTTCGGCCCCGGGCGGCTCAGATTCACGCGGAATTTCTTTAATAAAATAATAGCTGAGTATCGTAGCGATTATGACCAGACCGAGATACGTCTGAAAGACATAGGAGATCAACTGGTACGGGAATGAAAGGATCGTCCCGATTATTGGCATCAAGGTAAAGGGATAGCTGAGGAGCCCCAGGAGAAAAACAGCGAGCAGATATCCGATGAAAAGAACTGTATAAAGCCAGAATCCATTCGGATACTGAAGCAGAAACCTAACAGCCTCTTTAATTGATCTAAAGGCGCCGACGCCCTTGAAGTAAAGCGCTGCAAACCCATAGAGGGTTATGGAAAGGATCCCTATTGTCACGATCAGGGCAAATATTACCAGCACGAGCGAAAAGAATGTGCCGAAGAAAAGGGCAAGTGTCGAGTCCTGGCTCTGTGCAAACGAAACCAGAGCGGCTATCCCCCCTCCGAGGAGTCCCAGAAGAAAAGCAGCCGCTATGAATATGAGCCCGATGACGGAAGTAAAGCCCAGGAGGCGGAGAAAGAGTTTCTTTGCCTCATCCATGAACGTCCTGATAGTAAATTTCAGGGACTTATCCTGAATCGACCTGCCGATGATGCCGATGCAGCCGGCGAATACGTAAATTCCCAATACGGTAGCTACAAGAAAATATATGATGATGCTGGCCATGATAAAGAGGAGAAGCCCGATATACTTTGACAGTATGTCGGATGGTCCTCTCAGCATATTGAAAATGTCGCCTATGCTGGTCAGGCCCGTGAGATCAATGCCGAATATTATGAAAGCAATCGCCAGCGGTATGCCGACAATAATGAAAAAGAGGGCGACACTCAAAAACATCACACCGGCCTGCATAAGCACAAGCTGCCAGTTCTGGTTAATCAGTCTGAATCCGTCTTTGATAGACTCAATATACTTCATCTGTGGGCTGCTGCGATGCCTCCTTTTTCTATTGCCTCAAACCTGATCGGCACATTGCTGAAAGTATAACACATAGACATTGATGGATCATCATGCGCAGGGGCTCTTAATCCAGTCTTTTGGCTATTTCACGGGCAAGATCCGCAAGGGTCTCATCCCTCGCCCCGAAAACAACATAGTTGTCCCATTCCCGCAGCCGATCCAGGAGTGATGACCTCTCATGAAGGGCTTCAGCTGACTTCCCCGCAGCCACGATTCCCCGCAGCAGGTCTTCACTGGAGATATCCTGCCGGGCAGTTCCGCCGGCATAATATATCGGCAAAAGCACAAGATGGTCGGCCGGCCGAAGATGTTTTGTGAAAGTCTCAATATAGCCTTTCTTCATCAGTCTTGTGGGCCCGTATCCATGAGGCTGGAAGATATAGCAGATCCTTCCCCTGATTCTTTCTGTCGAGGTCATAAGTGCTTCTATCTTGTGGGGATTGTGAGCATAATCATCTATTACCAAATGCTTAGCGTTATTCAGGTGTACGTCGAACCGGCGCTCGATGCCCGAGAATTCCGGCAGAACTCTTGCGATATCTCTCAACGGAACTCCTATAGCGCATAGCAGAGTTATGCATGAGACGGCATTATAGAGGTTGTACTGCCCTGGCAGGGAAAGCCTGAAATGGATCCCCTGGACACGAAAAGTGGTGTGAAAGGGGTGATAATTGATATCCCTGGCCTGAAAATCAGAAGTCGTCAGGATCGAAAAAAGGATGGGATCTTCGAACTTGCAGAGATCCAGATTCCGGTCGTCATTATTGACGATTACTGTCTCTTTAGTATTTCTCGCGAGTGTTTCAAACATGCCCGCTGTCTGTTCAACAGGGTTATGGTCAAGACTCAGGTTGGAGATGATAGAATATTGAGGCTTATAGTTTATGAGCGTGCCGTCCGATTCACAGGCCTCCATGATCAGGTGATCCGATTGACCGGCGAGCCAGTTCCCGATATTCCGGTCGCTTCTGAACTGTTTCACCCTGCCCCCTCCTATATAGTTGGGAGCCATATCCAATTTCTGCATCAGGAAGGCAAGCATCCCTGCAGTAGTAGACTTCCCGCTCGTCCCCGCAACTGCCACCGACCTGAAAGCAGAGACGATTTCGCTGAGGTAATCGGGCCGGGTCTTCACTGGTATGCCCAAATCCCTGGCTCTGACACCTTCCGGCAGGCCATCCTCCACAGCAGTGCTGAAGACGGCAAGATCAAGAGAGGCATCGATTCCGGAACCGTTCTGGGGCACTATAGATATGCCGCCGGCCTTAAGGACTTTGAGCAAAGGATGGTCCGGATTCCGGTCAAAGATCCGGTCAGAACCCGATACCGAATGCCCGCGCGCCGCCATAAACCCTGCGATGGCCGAGACGCCGCTGCCCCCTATCCCCGAAAAAAAAATTTTCAGCATATCCTTTTTATTGTATGATAATTAAAAATAAAAGCGCAAAAGAACGCGGGCCGCAATCTCGCCAACTGAGGGAACATGTCAAGTTGAAATTTTGACTTGACAACAGGTATTTTTATTTTTTAACATTAGTATTCTTAATTAACATTTTCTATAATTAAGAATAGTGCGGCCTTGGTCGCACAAACATTCCGCCGGAGGCGGAGCGATCTGCGGGGTTAACGCCCAGACAGTATCGCAATAAATTTACACGTTAGAAGGGGGGTAGAGAATTGTATGCTTTAGGGACCCATTTATTGGTGGAATTACGGGAGTGCAACCCGGATATCCTCAAGAACCTTGAGAAGGTCAGAAATGCACTGGTCTCAGCTGCAAGAGAGGCAAAAGCAACAATCGTAGATGTTTCCTTCCATGAGTTTAATCCCTTTGGTATTAGCGGCGTGGTAATTATAGCAGAATCCCATCTCACGATTCACACGTGGCCTGAGTATGGTTATGCGGCTATTGATGTATTTACTTGCGGTGATATTATTAAGCCGGAAGTTGCAGCCTCATTTCTCATAAAACAGTTTGAGTGTAAGAATCCGTCTATTGTGGAAATGAAGAGGGGCATACTTTCTCATGAAAACGAAAAATTGCCCCATAAGGTCTCTTCATCTTCTGCCTGCGATTCCGATTTATATCAGATAGTAAACAGTTAAGAGAAAATTACAACAGTCGCCTGCACTAATCTTCCCGATTGGTCAGGGCTGCTATGCCGGGGAGTTCCTTCCCTTCAAGGAGTTGGAGGGAAGCCCCGCCGCCTGTTGATATAAAGGATATTCCGTCAGACACGCCTGCCCTGTGAACGGCGAGGTCTGTATCGCCTCCGCCTACGATCGTCAGCGCGTACGCGTCTCCGACCAGTTTAGCTATGTCAAAGGTACCCCTTGTAAAGGCATCAGCTTCAAACATGCCCATAGGGCCGTTCCAGAGTATAGTCTTGGCGTCCTGCAGGACCTCCGCGAAGAGTTTGACGGAGGCCGGCCCTATGTCGAATGCCTTCCATCCAGCGGGTATTTCCTGCGTAGGCACGATCTTTATTACAGCGCTCGGTTCGGCGCTCTGGGCAATCACACAGTCCACGGGCAGGTAGAACTTGATGCCGTTTTCCTTGAGCTTCATTCTGATCCGTTCCGCGGTCTCGAGCATGGAATCCTCAACAAGAGAGTCCCCGATCTCGTAGCCCATAGCCTTGATAAAAGTGAAGGCCATGCCCCCGCCTACGATAGCCTTATCCACTTTCCCGACGAGGTTTTCGAGCACCCCGATCTTTCCGGAGACTTTTGCCCCGCCAAGAATAGCAACAAAGGGTTTGATAGGATTGTCAATTGCTCCTTTTAGGTACTCAATCTCTCTCTTAAGCAGAAATCCGGCAGCGGACGGAAGGAATTTCGTCACGCCAACGGTGGACGCGTGAGCCCGGTGAGCAGCGCCAAAGGCGTCGTTAACGTAGATATCGGCGAGCTTCGCAAGTGCCTGAGCAAAGGCCTCATCGTTCTTCTCTTCTTCGGGATGGAACCTGAGATTCTCGAGCAGCAGAACATCGCCCGCCTGCATCCTGGATGCGATGCTCTCCACCTGGGCGCCTACACAGTCAGGCGCGAAGATCACCTCTTTATTAAGGAGCCTCTGAAGCCTCTTGGCAACAGGCGCAAGGCTGTATTTAGGGTCCGCCTTGCCCTTGGGTCTTCCCAGATGGGAGGAGATGATGACTTTTGCCCCTTCATCGATAGCGTAATTAATCGTAGGAAGGGTTGAACGGATTCTCCGGTCGTCTGTTATCATGAGGCTCTGATCCAGCGGCACATTAAAATCGGCCCGGATAAACACCCTCTTCCCCTTGATGTCAACCTCTTCGATAGTGAGCTTATGAAAGATGTCCGAGATCGGTATAGGCTCCAAGTCCTTTTTTTTCATGGTTACATCCTCTTTGTTATATAGAGTATCAGGTCCCTCAGGCGCGAGCTGTAGCCCCATTCATTGTCATACCAGGCAAGCACCTTTACGAGCTTGTTTTCGAGCACCATGGTCTGTGCGGCATCCACAATGGATGAATGTTCATTGCCGTTGAAATCAGTAGATACCAGAGGTTCTTCGGAATACTGTAGGATACCTTTGAGAGGCCCTTCAGAAGCCCTCTTCAAGGCGGCATTAATCTCCTCCGATGTAGTTTCTTTTGCGAGGTCCGCAACCAGGTCCACGACCGACACATTTGGGGTCGGAACCCTTATGGACATGCCGTTCAATTTCCCCTTCAATTCAGGAAGCACTATTCCCACGGCCTTTGCAGCGCCTGTCGTTGTCGGAATCATACTCAGAGCGGCTGCGCGGGCCCTCCTAAGGTCTTTGTGCGGAAGGTCCAGAATCCTCTGATCATTTGTATATGAGTGGATAGTTGTCATGAGACCCCTGAGAATGCCGAATTCGGCATTCAGGACCTTCGCCAGAGGGGCGAGGCAATTCGTAGTACAGGATGCATTGGAGATTACCTTATGCTTGGTCGGGTCAAGAGTCTCCTCATTGACTCCCATGCAGATCGTTGCGTCAGGTTCTTTGGCGGGCGCCGATATGATAACCCATTGTGCTCCCGCATCAATGTGACGGGCGGCATTGGTTCTGTCTACAAACCTGCCTGTCGATTCGATAACGACATCGATGGCGAGGTCTTTCCATGGAAGCTTCTCCGGCTCCGTGACCGCAAAGACCTTGATCTCTTTTCCGTCTACAGAGATGCTTCCATTTCCCGATTGAACCTCAGCTCCGAAGATCCCGTGCACAGAATCATATTTGAGGATATGAGCGAGGGTTTTTGCATCGGTCAGATCGTTTAACGCCACGATCTCAATATCTTTATGCCCCCTGCAGGTCCTGAGAAAGTTCCTCCCTATCCGTCCGAAGCCGTTTATTGCAACACGCATAGCCATGTAATCCTCCTTTCTTTTTTCACAATGTTAATTATACCGGAAAAAGGGGAAAATCAAAAACTTTGTTGACTGGAAATTTCGTTCTGCGAAGTGTGGGGTTTTTGAAGTCTTCCGGCCGGAGGCTGGGAAAATCAGAACTTGTTGATGACCAGACCTGTCATGAGCTTCGGATAGAAATAGGTGGACTTCGGCGGCATCCTAACAGAAGAGAGAGCGGATTTCTCGACATCCTCAACCTTTGTGGGGTTCAGGAAAAAGGCGGCTTCAAACTGCCCGTTCCTGATCTTGTCAAGAGCCCTCTCGACATCCATCTCATAGCCGATATCAGTGGTATGGAGCAACGTCTTGAAAATGAGTTCGTGGAGAATCATTACATCGATATCCTGAAGATTCGCGGGAACATCCGAGAGGTTGCCGTCTCCCTTATAGGTCAGCATATGCCATATCCTAGCGCCCCTTTTGTAGAAGCCGAACACATCCTTCTTGCCGCAGAGTCTCTCGCTGATATCAAAACCATTGTCCACGGGTTCAGTCCGGAAGTGCTCAGAGAGCAGCCTGTCCAGGTCTTCAGGCACTGTCTTCAGAAGCCTGTGGGTCGGTAATATAGTCAGTCCCTCGTCCCGCATGTCTGCAAGAAACATAAGGACGTGGTCAAACGGCCCGGAGACTGAAGGATCTTTAGATATCATCTCCCTGTAAAACTCGTAAGCCGTCTCATAACGATGATGTCCATCAGCGATGAATATGGACTTATCGGCCAGCTCCCTCGTAATAACGGCCACCTGTTCTTCCTGATCGATCCTCCAAAGCCGATGAATGTCACCCGCAACGTCTGCCGCCTCAATGTACGGAATAGTTTGAGCGGTCCTGGAAAGAAGATCCGGCACCTGGCGATCAGAGCTCTTGTAGAGAGAAAAGATGGGACTCGTATTTGCCTCACAAGCCCTCATAAGATTTAGCCTATCCTGTTTCGGCTTGGAATGCGTGCACTCATGCGGAAAGACACTTCCCTTGCCGAGTTCTTCAAGTTTCACAAGGCCTAGGAATCCGATCAGCGATTTTCTCGCGCCTCCGATCTTATATGACATCTCGTAGACATAGTATGAGGGCTTCTCGCTCTGGATGAAGATCCCCTCATCCCTCCATGCGTCGAGATATCTCCTGGCCCTGATGTACTTGTTTTCCGTTTCACTGTCCCCTGGTTCCTCCCTGCCGAAGTCGATCCTCACGATATTGTAAGGACTCTGCATGTAAAGCGCTTCCCTGAATTCAGGCGTAATCACATCGTACGGAGGCGCCAGGACATCTTCCATGGAGACTCTTGAAACATTGTAGAGGATTCCCTTGAAGGGTCTTATTTCTGCCATTATTATTAGTCTTTGTACCGAAGAATTCTCAAGGTTTGTAGTTTATCACGGCACTAATGCGAAATTCAATTTGCCCGAACTGCGTCCCCTCTGAAGTGGGGAGACGCAGTTCAGCCATGGCCGCAATATTAATCAGAGGGCCTCTTTCGCAGTGGCCCTGATGACATCTTTGATGCTCTTGTCCAGGAACTCCGGTATGTAAGGTATGTCCAGATTCAGGAAACCCGACGTAATAACGGAAACGGCATCTTCCTTTGAAATCCCCCGGGACATAAGATACTCAACCTGTTCTTCAGCGATGGGCCCGATAGATGCCTCGTGAGAAAGCTCCGCCTTCATGGCGCCTTCGGAGACAAGTTCGGGAATAGCAAAGATCTTCCCTTTTTTCGAAAACACTATCCCGCGACAGTCAAGGTGTGCAAGGCAATACCCCTTGGTCTTGGCAACAAGGTCACCCCGTGAATAGATCACGCTCTCATCGGCTGCTATAGTCCTCGCTATAGACTCCCCACGGGTATCTTCCCCTTCCAGGATGATCCTGGATCCCAGATCGATATAAGAGTCCTTCAAGCCGTATATGACAGTGTTGAATTTAGCGGAGGCCCTGTCCCCTTTGAGATGGGCAACCGGAAATGATTGTATGGACTTGACGGGTTTCAGGAGAACGTAGTTATTTATGTACGAGCCGTCTTCCTCGACAACCACCTTGGTCCTCGGCCGGACATGAAAATTTTCCGCCCAGTTGTGGATCATGGTGAAGAAAAGCTTTCCCCCTTTCTTGATATAAAACTCCGAGACACCCAGGTGGATTCCTTCGGCATCGTTTTTCGACAGGCTGCAGCCTGTGATCACCTGCAGTTCAGCTCCCTCTTCAACAACAATAATGTTGTGAACATTCTGGCTGACGTAGTTCTCGGCCACCAGAAGGCACGATTGCACCGGATACTGGGGTTTCTGATTGGGGAAGACCCTGATGAAGTAGCCATGTGTCATGTTCAGAGCCACCCGCGCGGAATATTTGTCCTGGTCAACGGGCACAGCTTTCCAGTAATAGTCCTCCATCCAATCGTACTTCTTGAGGGCATCCGTCGTGCTCATAATTTCGAGCTGTCCTTCGTAAGCCTTGTTCAGGCTCTCGTAAACCACTGAATGATCGATCTGCATGTAGGACCCGGATCTCTGCTCTTCCTTCAGGCTTATGCCGGTCACAATGGCTGCCTCGCGCGCCTGCTTCGAAAGGCTCTCAAGACTTTCAATCTTGCCCCGCTCGATATGCTGGCTGTACTGCGCCAGATCTATGTCAGGTCCATAGACCGCTTTCTTGTTGTCCGCCTGGCGGGCCTTTTCTTCTATTTCGTTCAGGTACGATTGACTTATCGGCATTCAGCGCACCTCCTGTAACCATATTTCTTTATCTCCGAGAGAATGTCTCTCGGATTTCCCCGGCACAGCAGATTCCCCTCATAAATAATATACCCTTTGTCGGCATTGACAAAATCCAGGATATATCCGGTATGGGTAATTATCAGCGCTCCTCTCTTCTGGTCCTTCACCTTGTCTTTCCCGAGCAGCGAATTTATCGCCTCTCCGACAAGGGCGATATTCTCGATGTCCACTCCGGATTCCGGCTCGTCAATCAGCACGAGGTCGGGTCTCTGAACCATCAACTGGAGCAGCTCCGAGCGTTTCATCTCGCCTCCGGAAAAACCGTCATTGAGACCCCTGTCGAGGTGTTCGGTGAGGTTGAGCTTATGTATATTCTCATCGATGCGCTCTTTGTCATGACCGTTCTTCTTAATGATCTCTATCATCTTTCTCAGGCTGACACCCCGGACCGTGGGCGGCCTCTGGAAAGAAACCCCGACACCCAGCCTGGCCCTTTCGTAGAGATCTTTGTCGGTGATGTCCTCTCCCTTAAAATAGATCTTGCCCTGTTCAATCCGATATCTGGGGAAACCCATCAATGTCATCATAAACGTGGTCTTCCCAGCTCCATTCGGGCCGAAAAGGACATTTATTTCTCCGTAATTCATTGAGAAATTCACTCCCTTGAGTACCTGTCTGTCTCCGACCGAGACCCACAGGTCTTCGGTTTTCAGCATCTCCTGAGTCATAATGAACCCCCTTTCAATCAGGTCATTTGTATTATATGATTAAAACAGCTATTAATAAAGACTTGATGAAATCAGCGAGCTGCTTTTTTTGGGTATTGACAAATTCTCAAGCCATTATGTATGTTATGGAAAAGAACAATCTTCGTTATAAAATCGTATAAACCTTCCTGGATAGGCGGAGTCCTACCGGGTAACAAAAAACCACCGAGAAGTTAATCCTTAGAGGAGTTTACAATGGAGAACCCGAAGAAGAGTGTTATGACGGAAAATATGCCTATTTCCGCGCTCAAGGAAAGAACAATTGACGAGCTGACTGAATTTGCGAGAGAGCTCAATGTCGAAGGCGCGAGCGGGCTGAGAAAGCAGGACCTTATCTTTGCTATCCTGCAGGCCCAGACGGAAAAGACAGGTTACGTATTCTCAGCGGGCGTGCTGGAGATCCTGCCCGACGGATTCGGTTTTCTGAGGTCTCCGGATTACAGTTATCTTCCGGGCCCGGATGACATATACGTTTCTCCATCTCAGATAAGGAGATTCAACCTCAGGACCGGCGATCTTGTCTCGGGTCAGATCAGGCCTCCAAAAGAGAGCGAGAGATATTTTGCCCTGCTCAAGGTCGAGGCAATCAATCATGAGTCTCCTGAGGAAAATGTAAACAGGCCGCTGTTCGATAATCTTACGCCATATTATCCTACAGAAAAGATAAAGCTTGAATATGACAGCCACGATTACTCGACAAGAGTCATTGATCTTACGACGCCCATCGGCATGGGCCAGAGGGGTATGGTAGTTGCTGCTCCCAGAACCGGTAAGACCATGCTGCTTCAGTCCATCGCAAAGGCAATCAAGAGGAACCACCGCGACATTCATCTTATGATATTGCTGATTGATGAAAGGCCTGAAGAGGTGACTGACTGGAAGAGACAGGTGCCTACGGCCGAGATAATAAGTTCGACTTTCGATGAACCCCCCCAGAGGCACTGTCAGGTATCGGAGATGGTGATCGAAAGGGCGAAGCGTTTGGTAGAATGCAAGAGAAATGTTGTCATCCTCCTTGACAGCATAACGAGGCTCGCCAGAGCGTATAACGCCGTTATTCCCGCCAGCGGCAAAGTCCTTTCGGGAGGTCTTGATTCAAATGCCCTTCAGAGGCCCAAGAGGTTCTTCGGCACGGCCAGAAATATTGAGGACGGTGGAAGTTTGACGATACTGGCTACAGCGCTGGTGGACACAGGCAGCAGAATGGATGATGTTATTTTTGAAGAATTCAAGGGCACGGGCAATATGGAATTGCACCTTGACAGAAAACTTGTCGACAAGAGAATATTCCCGACTATTGACATCAACGCCTCCGGCACGAGAAAGGAAGAGTTGCTGGTCGAAAAAGACGTCCTCAACAAAATGTGGATCCTGAGAAAAGTGCTGACTCCTCTGAGCACAGTTGAGAGCATGGAATTCCTGCTGGGCAAACTTATGGGCACCAAGAGCAACAAAGACTTTCTTGAGAAGATGAACAAATAGGGTTCGAGAGTGTCAGACCCGGCAGCGTAGCAAAGGCATACGCAGAACTAATAAGATGTTATTGAATCCGTCTGAACTGAAGGGTCACTGACAAATCCCTTATTCTGCCTTGTCACTTTCGAGTCTCGACTGACTTGCTCAAGGCCTTTATCTAGTGCCCGATTGATATCGCGCCGTTGCTTATGTCCTGGTATGCGGCATTCGTCGAACTACTCACCCTTATCGCGTAGTCCGTCCCTGATGCCTGTGTCGAAGGGATCACCCAATTGTATGTGCCTGCTCCGTTGGCACCCATCGACGCATAGGTCGTTATCGTACGGTTGACCACACCGTTCTTCAGAAGTTCTATCTTCGCGTAGTATCCGGGATTCCCTGTGTACTGCCACCTGATCGTCTGCGTCGTCCCGGCCACCCATGTCTCCCCTCCGTTAGGCGAGACTACGGTTAGCGGAGGAGGCGCGAAACCAGTGGCCGATAATGAGATACTAATCGTTGGAGTAAGCGGGTCATTGGACGGCACGGACAGGGCGGCACTCTTCAATCCTGCGGATACCGGCGAGAAGATAACCTGGGCAGTACACATCTCCTGAGGCCCCAGCGTCTTCCCGGAACACTTGTCATTAGATATTTGAAACTCCCTGTAATTCAGGCCTGACAGAGACAACGAGTCTAGAACAAGGGATCCAGTTCCTTTGTTGGTCACTGTAAAGACACCGGGTTGAGAAGTTTGTCCAAGCATCACATCTCCGAATCCGTAAGAGAGGGGGAACACGTCAGCTGAGGGGACACCCGAACCGTTCTTCAGTAGATTATAAGCATGTAATACATCCATGACGCCAAATCCGTAATCGTTGTCGCTTCCGGGCACTCCCATATCGAGCGACGACTGATCCAGAGCCAACTCTATATCAGATGCAGAAACCGCAGGGAAAGCATTCATCAGCAGTGCGATTGCGCCCGTAACATGAGGCGCTGCAAAAGACGTGCCGCTGACAGTTATATATGAATCAGGGAAGGCTCCTCCATAAGTAAGGTCCGAAGTTCTGATGTCCACCCCGGGAGCGGTCAGTTGAGGGAAGACACTCCCGTCGCACGAAGAGGGTCCCCGGCTGCTGAACGATGCAACAAGATAGTTGCTGTCGACTGCTCCCACAGAAAATGCGCCGGCGTTGTTTGAGGGGCTCATGCTCGTCGAAGAATTGGGCCCATAATTTCCGGCGGAAAAAACAACCGCAATGTCCGCATTCCTGAGCGTCTGGATATCGGATACAAACTCTCCGGAACAGTTGTTGGCGCCCTCTATCCCCCAGGAATTGCTCACGACATCCGGCGCGTCGTCAGTATTCGGATCATTGTCAGGGTTCAAAAGCCATTGAAACCCCTGATGAATCGCGCTCAGAGAAGCAGTTCCAGCGTCATTGAATATCTTTACGCCTATCCATTCTGCGCCCGGAGCCACGCCTATTGCAGAACCTCCTGCCGCACCTCCCACAATGATTCCCATGGCCTGAGTGCCGTGTCCGTTCGTATCTTCAGGGGTCGCGTGCTCTCCATTCGGGTCATACCAGCTATTAGCGCCTCCACGCCACCTGGCCTGCAGATCCGGATGATGCATATCCACGCCGGTGTCCATGGTGGCAACTACCACGCCGCTTCCGGTAAAGCCGCGGTTCCAGACATCCGGCGCCTTGATTGCGGAGATATTCCACTCCGGCAGAGCCGGTCCACCCGCGGTTACCACCGGCGCCTGGATTGTTGAATCCAGCGTCACGCTCTCAATCCCCGGAAGATCCTCAATCTCTGTTATCAGAGATACAGGAACTGTTGCTGCGATTCCGTTGACAATCCAGAGTGGCTTGATCTTTCTGGCCCGTCTGTTTTGCAAAAGTGACTTGAGATCGCCCTGCGTGGCGTCTGCGATTTGTCTCAGCCTCATGAGGATTTCTTTCCTCTTCTTCTTTTTGTCTCTGTCATGTACATGAGAAAGGTCTGCCCGATCCGATAGCGTTATGATAACGGGCACCTGCTCATCCGGCCTGAGAGATTCGATTGTCGCGGCCAGAGGCCTGTCGATTTTTCCCGCATCCGTCCTATGGCTCGTAAGAAGAATTATTGAAATGACAGCAAACGGGAGAATAAGTAAGAATCTTATTCCGGGTTTTCTCATTATGTCACTCGACCGTCAAATTCTCCGCCTTAAAATCACCGATCACCACAGTTGTCTTGCTCCCCTGCTTAACCAGACCGGGATTTGCGAACATCATGAAATAGGTTTTGCCGGCAAGCAGATTTTTGGGAGACGACCGGAGCGCCCCTATTTTCGCCATATCCGGAATTGAGAGCACGGCCCCGGTTGCCTGGTCTATAAGGCAGGGCTTGACATCTTTCTCGCTGAAAAGAGCCGAGGCCTTCTCAGTATTGGTCACTTGATAGCGCAAATCGAGCAGATTGCCGCTTGCCGAAAGCCGTAAACTCTTCACCTTGATCCCCCATTTTTCCTGCATGCTTTTCGCGTCAGTCAGGGCGCTTTCATCTGCAGCCTTCTTTGAATCAATCGCAGCACACCCGCAACAAAATGCAAGAACTGCAAAACACAAATAGCCGGTCAAGCTGCTCACTATGCTTCTTTTGTCGATTCTGAAATCTGAAGCATATGCA
>DATHCU010000213.1:0-3579 GCA_035319385.1 Thermodesulfovibrionales bacterium | reverse complement strand
AGGTCGGGGCAGGTCCGGGCGGAGTGCTCACTTCGTTTTATGAAGGCATGGGAACCCTGATCAATGCTCACGCGTCCTTTTTGGGGGACAGGCTGAAGACCGGAGTGAGAGCTGAATCCATTGATAAGAACGGCGATGTCTACAGTGTGCATCTGTCTAACGGCGGGTCTCTTGAGGCGGATTCCGTAGTCTGCGCATCTCCGGCTCATGCAACTGCAGAGATCGTGAGAGGCCTTGATAAATCTCTTACGTCGACCCTCGCTGAAATCTTCTACCCATCCGTATCTGTTGTTTGTCTCGGTTACCGGAAAGAGAAGATCGCCGCCTCGCTGGACGGGTTTGGTTTTCTCATACCGTTCGGGGAGGGTAGGAAGATATTAGGTACGCTCTGGGACTCAAGTGTCTTTCCCAACAGGGCTCCGGAGGGCCATGTACTCCTCAGAACCATGCTCGGAGGTGCGAGAAGGTCCGAACTGGCAGAGACAGGGGAAAACAGGCTCATAGACCTTGTCATGGGTGAATTGAAACACATCATGAAAATAGATGCAACTCCTGATTTTGCCAAAGTGTATGTCCACCAGAGGGGCATCCCGCAGTATTTTCTCGGACACGAGAGCAAGGTGAAGGCTGCGGAGGATATCGTGAGCAGGTTCAAAGGCCTGTATCTGACCGGAAATGCGTATAGAGGGATAGGGGTGAACGATTGCATAGAGAACTCTGCAAAACTTGCAGAAAGAATCCTGCAGGGGATATAATTTTAACTGAAAATGACAGATCTTCAGCCATATAGTCCCTCACTTCAACACGGAAGTGTTAAGGATAAGTGTCTGAGGTCTGCTCGTCACTTCTTTACAAACACCAATATTACTTAAGAGGAGGGCGCCTTGAACGAACAGGAGATTGTTGAACTGTTAAGAAAAGAGAACGAGGAATTCAGAAAGCTCAGCGAAGAACACAGAAATCTTGATGGACTCCTTTCAGAAATAGACAATAAGCGTTATCTCACTAGCGAAGAAGAAGTCGAGAGGAAGAGAATCCAGAAACAGAAACTCCTCAAGAAAGACCGCATGGCAGAACTGATAAGGGAATACAAGAAAAACTAACCTGAATATCTACCTTTCATATCCCCTCTGCAGTCCTTGAGCGAAAAGGGTGCAGCGGGGATTTTATTCTGTTTTGTGTTACTATTTTTTGAACAAATATTTATCGACAGATAGGGGGTCAACATGAGAAGCAAAACTATCAAAGAAGGTGTTGAACGCGCTCCTAACAGGGCGCTGCTGTATGCCACAGGCATCTGCAAGAATGATATGAAGAAACCCTTTATAGGTGTGGCCACGAGCTTCACCGATATTATACCCGGACACATCGGGATGAGAGACCTTGAGAGGTTCATTGAGAAGGGGGTCCACGCCGGTGGCGGTTATCCTTTTCTCTTCGGTATCCCGGGTATCTGCGACGGCATTGCCATGGGACATATGGGAATGCATTACTCCCTGCCTTCCAGGGAGTTAATAGCCGACATGGTTGAATCTGTCACTCAGGCGCATCAACTGGACGGCCTTGTGCTGCTGACGAACTGTGACAAGATCACGCCCGGCATGCTTATGGCCGCCGCCCGTCTAAACATCCCGGCTATTGTCGTAACAGCGGGCCCCATGCTGGCGGGACGCCTGCGCGGCAGGAGACTCTCGCTAGTGAACGACACCTTTGAAGCGGTCGGCAAGTACAAGAAGGGGCTCATAAAAAAGACCGAGCTGGAAAATCTCGAGATGTGCGCCTGTCCGGGGGTTGGTTCGTGCCAGGGCATGTACACAGCAAACACCATGGCGTGCATTACCGAGGCTCTGGGCATGAGTCTTCCAAGATGCGCTACCGCCCTTGCGGTATCGGCTGACAAGAGAAGAATCGCCTTCGAGAGCGGGCAGCGGATCGTCGAACTGATCAAGAAGAATGTCACCTCCAGAAAGATCCTTACGAGGACTGCCTTTGAGAACGCGATAATGACCGACCTCGCCCTCGGAGGCTCGACCAATACCGTGCTGCATATCCCTGCAATAGCCCACGACGCAGGGGTTGAATTGCCTCTCGATATCTTTGACGTCCTGAGCAAGATAACGCCTCATCTGGCCAACATGCTCCCGGGCGGCCAGCACTATCTTGAAGACCTCGACTGGGCGGGCGGAATCCCAGCCCTTATGAAACGGCTTAGGAATACTATGCACAACAACATGACCGTGAGCGGCAGGAAGATTTACGATATCGCTGATTCCTCGGAGGTCGTCGATGAAGACGTGATAAGACCCCTTAACAAGCCTTATCACAAGGAGGGCGGGATAGCGATTCTGAGGGGCAATCTCGCCCCGGATGGCGCAGTCGTCAAACAGTCCGCTGTCACCCAGAATATGATGAAGTTTGAAGGTTCGGCACGCGTCTTTGATTCGGAGGAGGCGGGGATGAAGGCTATCCTTGACGGAAAGATCAAGGCCGGGGATGTTGTTGTCATAAGATATGAAGGGCCCAAAGGAGGCCCGGGCATGCGCGAGATGCTCTCTCCGACATCGGCGATCGCCGGCATGGGGCTGAGCGAGTCCGTTGCCTTGATAACGGACGGAAGGTTTTCAGGGGGAACCCGTGGACCATGCATAGGACATATATCGCCTGAGGCGATGGAAGGCGGCACTATCGCCATCCTGAAAGACGGAGACAAGATCAAGATAGACATACCGAAAAGAAAGATCGATGTACTGCTTTCCGATGCCGAAATCAAAGAAAGGCTCAGTAGGTGGAAACCGATGAAGCCGAAGATAACCAGCGGATACCTCTCCAGGTACGCACGGATGGTAAGCTCGGCCGGCAGCGGCGCCGTAATGAAATAAGAGTCTTCCCGATCGTCACTGACATATTAAGAGTCATGTCCAGCCCCGGCAGGTTCCTGTCCGGGGCTGATTCATTCTGTGACGGAGCTTTTTTAAACAACTTTCAACTTGATAGTTTGAATTTTTGTTGGTAAACTTTTTTTTATGATCAGGATCGGGACAGGTCACTCGGATCACGCGGATGGGTTCAAGGCGGCTGAATCCGTTGCGGAATCAGCCCTGCGTTCCGGGCTCATCACACGTCCTGATCTGGTTGTTGCATTCTGCCCCGGGCCTCTTGATCATGACGCCTTTCTTCAGGGATTGCAGCAGAAAGTGGGCAAGAGCGTTCCTATCATCGGCGGCTCTTCTATCGGAATCATAACTAACGGGTACATTTCCTATCGCGGAACTCCTTCCGGCGCCGCAATAATCCAGGGAGATGACTGCACATTCAGGGTCGCCTCCTCCAGCGGACTGGACAAGGGTGAAACACCGACAGGAACCAGCCTCGCCAGGAAACTTCGTCTGAACGATCAGGACAAGCTGCTTCTCACCTTCTATGATTCTGTTCGCAGACCTGCCACTCCAAATTCTCCGCCCGCTCTGAATGCCTCTGCTCCTTTACTAGAAGGTCTGACGAAAGAATTGAACGAAGAGATTCCGATCGTGGGCGCCGGCCTTATCGGCGATTATGCCTTTGGGGCAACCAGACAGTTCT
>DATHCU010000212.1:0-3356 GCA_035319385.1 Thermodesulfovibrionales bacterium | reverse complement strand
CAAGGACCCAGGACTGAAAGGGATGCTGTCCTGTTCCCTGTCCTGATTGGCGGGGATGTCTCTTCAGTCCCTCCTGGTAGGCGCTTCCGAGAGGACCGTAAAAGAAAAAAGTCCCGGTGGTACGGCCCGGACCCTTGAATTTAAAGGATTGATACCTGGGGCCATAGAACTTCTGTCTTCCGAAGATATCCTCAGGCCCGCTAAAGCCGAAAATCTTGCTGAACTCCTCGAATACCTGCCCGATATCGGAATCCCTGAAGATATCCTGTTCGGAATATGACTGTCTGAATTGATCCCTGGCATAGGCTCCGTAACTTCTCCTCAGGGTGTCGTACTCGTTTCTCTTTACCGGATTTGACAGGACGGCGTAAGCTTCGTTGATCTCCTTCATCATCTCTTCGTTGCCGGCCGCCCTGTCGGGGTGATATTTGAAGGCAAGGTTCCTGTACGATTTCTTAATCTCATCGGCCGAGGCCTCCTCGCTCACCCCGAGGAGCTTGTAATAATCTTTCTGGTCCACTGAATCTCCCTGTTATTTCCTATCCAATTATATATAACTTGCCGGACTAAAAGAAGATATTAATGGATATTTGTCTTTTTACGCACAAATTGATGTTAAATCCGGACCGAGGAACGCCCCGAAATCTGAAATGTTCTCTTGACAACATATAAAAATAAGTTTATATTTAAGGCAAGAGGGCATCGGGATGTTAAAGCAATTTGCGGACTATGTTACCTACACACTTCTAAAGCTGGAGCCTGCCGGTCATATCGGAGATGCCCTTAATTTTTTCATCTACGATACACTGAAGATATTCCTGCTGCTCACCACGATAGTCTTTGCGGTGGCTGTCATTCGGGCTCATTTTCCTCCCGAGAAGACCAGAAAGATACTGTCACATAAAAAAGTATTTATTGGAAATGTGATGGCCTCCCTCCTGGGCATAGTCACCCCATTTTGTTCCTGCTCGGCGGTTCCACTGTTCATAGGGTTCGTGGAGTCCGGGGTGCCCCTCGGTGTAACCTTCTCGTTTCTGATCTCATCTCCCATGGTGAACGAGGTCGCCCTCGTCATGCTCTGGGGCCTCTTCGGCTGGAAGATCGCCCTCATCTATGCCGTAACGGGAGTGGTACTGGCAATATCGTCCGGCATCGTAATAGGCAGGCTCAGGATGGAGAGGTATGTCCAGGATTATGTCTGGGAGATGAAGGTTGCCGATACGGATATTGTGAAGACTGCCTTCCGGGAGAAGATAGCCTATGCCAGGGGCTATACGTCCGAACTGCTCAGGAAGCTCTGGCCTTACGTAGTCGCAGGTATCGGCGTTGGTGCGTTCGTGCATGGCTATGTCCCGACCGACTTTGTTGTCAGGTACGCGGGCCGGGACAATCCCTTCGCGGTCTTTGCGGCCGTCCTGATGGGCATCCCATTGTACAGCAATGCGGCGGGGACTATTCCTATAGTCCAGGCTTTGGTCGGAAAGGGCATGGCAATGGGAACTGTGCTTGCATTTATGATGTCTGTTACGGCGATATCTTTACCCGAAGCGGTCATCCTTAAGAATGTACTCAAGACCCCCTTGCTCGTCACATTCTTCGGCATCGTCGGAATCGGTATTGTAATAGTCGGATATCTGTTTAATGCAATTTTATAGAGATGCTGGAAATTAACGGGGGTGAATTATGGAGATAAAGGTATTGGGTCCGGGCTGCGCCACCTGTCACAAGATGGAAGAGCTTGCGCAGCAGGCGGTTAAAGAATTGAACATCGACGCAAAGATCGAGAAGGTGGGCGACATTCGCGAGATAATGAAGTACACTATGTCTACACCGGGGCTCGTGGTGAACGGCAAACTCAAGCATTCGGGCAAGCCGCTTCCGGGCATCGACAAGTTAAAGGAACTCATAGAATCGGAGGCGTAGCATAATGCAGGAGATATTGAATA
Organism: Thermodesulfovibrionales bacterium; assembly: GCA_035319385.1. GTDB lineage: Bacteria > Nitrospirota > Thermodesulfovibrionia > Thermodesulfovibrionales > SM23-35 > DYFC01. The sequence continues at coordinate 1,410 of DATHCU010000212.1, read as the reverse complement.
TCTTTAAGGCCCTCTCGGATGAGACGAGGCTGCGGATTTTGAAGCTCCTCGAACATGGTGAGCTCTGCGTCTGCGATATCTTCTCGGCCCTCGACATGGTCCAGCCCAAGGTCTCCTTTCACCTTTCGGTCCTGAAGGATGCCGGGCTCATAAAGGACAGAAAGGCCGGACGATGGGTCCATTATAGTCTGGATGATTCCGACATGCTCAGGAGGTTTTTGCTGCATACCGTCATAGAGAGGGTCTCCGAAGCTGTAGTCCGGGATGATAGGCAGAGGCTGACGGCGTTCATGGAGAGCAAAAATACCACGAGTGACTTCGAATCAAATACGGTGCAGCTGAAGAAAAACAGATGCTGCGGGAGGCCGGAGAAATGAATATGATCACGAAAAGACTTTCCTTTCTTGACCGGTTTCTCACCCTCTGGATATTTGCGGCTATGGCCTTCGGAGTAGGAATCGGGTATTTCATCCCGGGCGTGGAAGGCCTCATCAACAGCTTCCAGGTCGGCACGACCAACATCCCGATTGCCATCGGCCTTATCCTCATGATGTACCCTCCTCTTGCCAAGGTCAAATACGAGGAGCTCGGAGAGGTCTTCAGAAACCGAAAGGTCCTTGGTTTATCCCTGATCCAGAACTGGATCATAGGTCCGATCCTGATGTTCCTTCTGGCCATCATTTTTCTGCAGGATTATCCCGAATATATGGTCGGGTTGATCATGATCGGCCTGGCCCGATGCATAGCCATGGTTATCGTCTGGAACGACCTTGCATGCGGAGACCCCGAATATGCGGCCGGACTGGTTGCTTTCAACTCGATCTTTCAGGTGCTCTTCTTTTCGGTTTACGCATATGTCTTCATCACCGTCCTTCCGTCATGGTTCGGACTTCAGGGGGCGGTCGTGCATGTAACCATAGGCCAGATCGCAAAGAGCGTCTTTATCTATCTTGGAATACCCTTTCTCGCCGGGATGCTGACCCGCTTCGGCCTTCTGAAGATCAGGGACAGGCAGTGGTTTGAACGGGAATTCATCCCGAGGATAAGCCCGCTGACCCTTATATTTCTTCTCTTTACCATCATCGTCATGTTTTCACTAAAGGGAAATTATATCGTCAAACTGCCTATGGATGTTGTGCACATTGCAATACCGCTGCTTATCTATTTTGTAGTGATGTTCCTTGTTTCGTTCTATCTCGGCAGAAAGATAGGCGCGGATTACCCCAAGACGGCCACCCTCTCGTTCACCGCCGCCAGCAACAACTTCGAGCTCGCCATAGCCGTAGCAGTGGCGGTCTTCGGCATCAATTCGGGTGCGGCCTTTGCGGCGGTCATAGGACCTCTCGTCGAGGTTCCGGCATTGATCGGACTTGTAAATGTAGCCCTCTATTTTCAGAGGAAATACTTTGC
>DATHCU010000211.1:0-3481 GCA_035319385.1 Thermodesulfovibrionales bacterium | reverse complement strand
CCGTCATTATCGATTATCTCTACCTTCATGTCCCTTACCTCAAATTCTTATCGAGTTCGCGTCTCAGGCTCCGCCCGAAACGTCGCATCTTCCATCATCGGATCTTCGTGAAGGGCGATAAGGCCCCTTCACAAAATTCTCAATCAGGCAGGACAGCTGTTATATCAGTGCGGGTTTATTCCAAAAACCTTCGGGATTCCCCAGGTGTCCGGATTCCTATCGGGATCGGCAACAAGTGCTGATACTGCATTTGCCCTGCTCTTTGCATCATGAAGAATATGGTCTAGTTTAATAGATTCAGATGGATTTTGTCGAAACATCCTTCTTATCAGCTCGGCACAGGTGCTTCACCAGCAGCAGCCTGTTTCCCTTCTTCTTCCCATCTATCTCAAAGACATCAAATACCCGCTTGATAAAATGTATCCCCAGTCCTCCTGGTCTGATATCATCGAGATCCCGCCCCTTCAGAGATTCCTTTTCCGTCGTCGGTCCATCATCTTCTATAATGATTTTCAGCATTTCCTTCCTGAAACTGTACTTCAGGATGATCCTTTGGGATGTGTCGCCCCTGTACGCATGTTTGATCACATTCGAGCATGCCTCATCCACGGCGAGTCTCATATCCTGGACAACTTTTTCGTCAATTTCAAATATCTGCCCTACCCTTTCGGTAACAGCCCTGACCACCGAAAGATATCTCGGATTGGAGGGGATGACAATAGTGATGACGTCTCTCACGGAAACGAGATCTCCACTATCGTCAAATCATCGGCCTGCTCTGCACCTCGTGCAAATTCGTTCACATAGTTCGTCAGTGTCTCGACAATGTTCTCCGCATCCGCGTGATCTCTCACGAAGGCTACGATAGAGTCGAACCCGATCCTGTTGCCCGCCTTGTCTTTCGCCTCAAAGACACCGTCGGTAAGCAGAACCAGCCTGTCACCGCGCCTCAGAGAAAAACAACTTACTGGATATTCTTCGGGTATGATCCCCAGCGGCGGACCGGATGGCACGAACATCACCTGAACTTCGTGCCCGGAAATCCATAGGAATGGCGGATGCCCGGCCCCCGACACACAGAATTCTCCGCTCAGAACATCGACCATTATATAGACAGCCGTCAGGAACATCCCCCTGGGAGCATTTGAGAGCACCTTGTTCAGGCGGTCCATAAGGATCTCCGGAGATCCCGCCGAATGGGCCTGGTACCTGAAATCGCTTATTATCTTCGCCATGTAAAGTGCCGCCGATACGCCCTTGCCGGAGACGTCCCCGATAAAAATGCCGGCCCTGTTTTCGGCCGGTTCAATAAAATCATAGAGGTCTCCCCCGACCTGTTTCGCAGGGAAATTGACCGCAGAGGCCACAACATTGCCCTTTTTGAAGACCGGAGATTCGGGAAGAAAACTCTTCTGAAGGGTCGAAGCTATCTCGATCTCCTGTTTCAGCCTTTCCTGCTTTAGTGACTCGGTGTGATAGAGGGCGTTCTCGATAGCTATCGCATACTGCTTAACAAGCAGCTTCAATATCTCAAGGTCGTAATCTTCTCTCTTGAGATTGATCAATTCGGCAACACCTATAAGCCCTCTCCTGCCGATGAGAGGAGCCGCAATCAGGTTTCTCGTCTGAAACCCCGTAAGCTTGTCGGCGTCCTGAAAGAACCTCTTATCCGATTTTGCGTCTTTGATAATGATCATCTCCTGATGCTCCGCCACCCATCCCGCAATTCCCTGTCCGATATCAAGCGTGATCGTCTTCTTTAGGATGTCGGACGTCCCCTCCTCATTGCATAAGGCCACCTCGAATTCAAGTTTGTTGGATTCCCTGTTATAAAGCAATATCGAGCATGCCTCTGCATCCATGACTCGTTTGGCCTTTTCCATAACGATAGTGAGGAGTTCCTTGAGGTCGAGTGTAGATGAAATAGCCGCAGAGACTTCTGTCAGAATCCTCAGGTCTTCGACCTTCTTTTCCAGATTTCTCAGATAGCCGCTCTCAACGGCAATTTCGCCATTCTTTTGCATAGCTTATTGGATAACAGATTTCAGAAAAGATTGCAAGGCAAATAATCATCCGGAGATATCCTCAATACTCCGGATGCTTCTGCTAAGGAGATTTGAGATATGGTTCGCTGAAAAGACGCAGGAATGTCTCTACAACTTTCGGATCAAAATGACTCCCGGACTTCTGTCTGATATAGTCTATCGCCTCCTCTTTTGTCCAGGCGGGCCTGTAAGGACGATTGGACAAAAGGGCATCCCATACATCCACAACAGCAAATATGCGGGCCTCCAATGGTATCTGTTCGCCCTTTAATCCTTGCGGATAACCGGTGCCGTTCCATCTTTCATGATGACAATATGGAATATTCAACGCCGGTCGAAGGAACTTGATCGGCAGGAGCATCTCGTAAGCATATTCCGGATGCTTACGCATGAGTTCATACTCGTCTTCGGTAAGAGGTCCTCTTTTAAGAAGGATGCTGTCGCTTATGCCCATCTTGCCAATATCGTGCAAGAGCGCCCCCCTCCTTATATGGACAAGATCAGAGTCACTCACACCTATTATGCGGGAGAGATAGAGGGTCATCTCGGCGACTCGCAGGGTGTGCCCCTCCGTCTCTTTGTCGCGGATCTCAAGGGCGCGGGACCACCCCTCCAGTGTGGTGTCATAAGCAAGTGACAACTCGGTGTTGGACCTCTGCAGCTGATCAAAGAGCGAGGCATTCTCGATGGCTATGGCAGCCTGTGAGGCAAGCGCTTCGAAGAAATCGAGCCATTCCGAATCCGGTATCAGCTGTGACCGGTGAAAGACCTCCAGCACGCCTTTGACCTGACCCTTGGCGATAAGCGGCACGGCGTGGTGAGCCACAAATACCTCGCCAGCCAGCATGTGAGACCTTGCGCACGAGTCACCCGACTGAAAGATATTTGGAACGGCTATCAACCTTCGCTCCAGAGCAGCCCTCCCTGCATGACCCTCTCCCAATCTAAGCCGCGTCTGCTGAATAGTGCGGGAGCGAAACCCCCTGCTCGCCGCATATTCAAGGGTCTGGTTGTACGGATTCAGCAGCAGCACTGTCGCAGCATCGGTCCTCAGCTGTGCTGTCACGTGATCAAGAAGAATATTCAGCGTCACGCGCAGATCCAGACTTGCGGTTATGGCCATATCAATTCCATGAAGAGCTGAAAGACGCTGGAAGCGCTGTTCCGTCTGCTCATTCAAAGTTGCGCGGTGAATGGCATTAGCGGCTATCTCGCATATCGCTGTAAGAAGCCGCACTTCATATTCTGCAATTTCCGATTTGCGTCCGACCCAGATAGCTCCTATGGCCCGGCCTTGTGTAATGAGGGGAACGCAGGCTGCAGATCGCAGGTCCCCTATGAGTTCAGGCCTCGCGACGGACGAATCCAAATGGATATTGTTGTTCAGGTACGGTTTTCCTGTTTCAATCACGTGACCGCTAATGCCGTCCCCCGGC
>DATHCU010000210.1:0-7882 GCA_035319385.1 Thermodesulfovibrionales bacterium | reverse complement strand
CAGATACAACTGTCATGCCGGCTTACTATCAGTATGCGCCCCCGATGCTTCCCGGCATGGGATGGCCTGATGACAGCCAGGTAGAAGCTCAGAGGGCCGCGTGCAGGGGCTTTATAGTAGCTTGTCTGGCACCCGGCGCAACTGATCCCGAATCACCTAATTACAATTCAGCTATAACGCCGGAGGCCATTGAAACGGCTGTTGATTACAACATGCAGGCAGATCCGTTTGTTCGTCTTGGAATAGTCCTCAGACCCGGCACACCAGTCACCGGTCCATGGAACGGTTCTATGGATTATACTGCCACCCTCCAGGCCATCACAGTCCCGACCCTCGTCACCACCGGCGACAGCGACATGATACTCAATCCGGAGACATCAGCATGGATGCACAGTCTGATACAGGGCAGCGAACTGTCTGTCTACGTTGGCATCGGGCATTCCCCGTTCATGGAGGATGCGAGCCGCTTCAATAAAGAGCTGAGAAAGTTTGCGAAGTAACAAACCAGGCAGGCGGTGCTGATTCACGCAATCCGCCGGTTTATCGGATAATACGTGGAAGAGGCGGCTCCTTTGTGGAATCGCCTCTTCTTTTTATCAGGCATTGTCTATCAGGGTCGACTCCGGAGGTCAACATGGAAGGACAGACCGAGACGGCAGTCCTAGCAAATAGGCTGGCGCAGCAGAAAGACATTATTTCAAATATATTGGCTGTATTGCAGGAAAGAGACGGACAACTGTCAGACCAGACTTTTCAGGAAATCACTGAGATCCTCTCCGGGATTGACTACCTTCTTGATCAATTTCTGAGAAAGCTGAAGCAGGGTGGGGTGAGATCGAGTGACGAACATTCCCTGGTCCGGCTGACACGGTTTGTGATGCTGAAGATCCAGAGGCCTTGAAACCGAAACTGCGAGCGTTCAAAGAATAAGATGAAGAACCTGCAGGAGCGGCCAAAATGGACTGGACCGCAAATCATAATCGTAACGAAGGAGTCTGTATGCAGCTTTCATTCTGTATGAATTGTTCTCGTGATTACGAGCAGAGCGAAGCAATCTCATCGCTATCAGCCGAAATCTATCTGCGGATCGACAAGCCTATGTGCGCATCACGAACAATAAGAACGATGCCGTTCCTGTTTCACGCAAATGAGTACATGGCTTCCGAGACGCTGTCGTAAATCTCAAAGTGTTTTGCGATTCCCGCCACCTGCAGGGCGTCGTAGACCGCCTGGGGCGGCTTCACCATCTTAAATATCCTCTGTTTATCGTTAGAATAGACGAGATACTTGATCAGACACATCATCCCCGTGCTGCTGAGGTATTTCAGATTGCTCAGGTCCATGATGATATTCCATGAGCCCTGCTCCAGGACCGGCAGGACTAAGCTGTTCAGGTTCTTGATGGTTGAGGCATCTAGCGATCCTGTTACTGTGATCACCTTCAGATCAGGAATTGCCGGACTGTCTTCGACCTTGGTCTTAAGATTCATTGATTCCCCCTTTTATTCTCTCTCAATAACGACAAGGGTTATATCGTCGAACTGAGACGCGTCCCCGATATGCTCCCTTATTTTTTGATTGATATGATTTAGCAGCCCCCTGGCCGGAAGTTGAGGGGCCTGCTTCAGTATGTCTACCAGACGCTGCCGTGTGAGCAACTCGTCGCGGACGTTCTTCGCCTCTGTCACGCCGTCGGTATAGAGAATGACCTTGTCGCCCTTCTCCAAAGTTATGCTCCTCTCCGCTATGTCATCTTCTTTGAGGTTGAACACCCCGAGCACAGTTCCCCCTGCCATTACCTCTTCAACCCGGGAGCCTGAATCCCTCATGACAAGAATGTATTCGTGTCCCGCGCCCGACCACCTGAATATATTGTCCCGGCCGGAGCATTCTCCGTATATCAGAGATATGAATTTCTGCCTGTTCAGCAGGTTGCACAAGTGCTTGTTGAGTTTCAGCACCATTTCACCGGTAGAGAGTCTCTGCTCGCACAGCGAATGAATCAGGGATTTGGTTATCGCCATCACCATCCCGGCATCCACTCCCTTTCCCGTTGCGTCGGCAATTACTATCCCCATCTTATCGACGTCACCATCGTTTGAGATCGGAATGAAATCGTAGTAGTCTCCCCCTATCTCCTGGGCGGGGTTCATGAGTCCTTCTATCTTGTAGCCGCTCAGAACGGGAGTCTTCTGCGGAAGCAGTGACAGCTGAATCTGGCGACCGAGTTCCATCTCCTGCTTCAGCCTCTCCTGTTCGACCATGTTCTGAACGAGATTGGCGTTTTCGATGGATATGGCAGCCTGAGATGAAAGCAGCGTGAGGACCTCGATCCTGTCGGGAGTGAACGCGCCTGCGGCGATATTGTTCTCGAGATACAGGATACCGGCCATCTTTGTCTGCCTGATGATCGGAGCGCACAATATCGACCTGGGCCGGCGCTTTACAACGTACGGATCGCTTGCATAGTCACCGTCTTCACAGGCATTATCCAAAACGATGTGCTTGCGAGTCTTGTTGACATACTGTACCAGAGAAAGCATCAGGTCGTCTTTCTTCTCCTGGGCAGGAACGGATTTAACAATGGTATGCCCAACGGAACTGTCTGCGCCGCCTTCTACCCTGCTTTCTGCCTCGACATACAATTCCTCACCCTTTAAGGTGATAAAGAAGCCCCGCTCCGCGCCCGCATTGGCCAGCACGATCTTCATCAACTGGTCCAGGAGTCTCTCCAGGATGATCTCTGTCGAGATCGCCTGCAATGAATGAACGACGGTTGTCAGATCAAGCTTGGCATCGGCTGAAACGGCCTTCTTCTTGTGGTGCTCGGGCAGGAGTTCCGGATATTTTGATTCCAGGTCAGCGACTTTGCCTTTCGCGCCCCAGCGCGTGTACAGATACCGGGCCTGCTGCATATAGCCCCTGGCCGCCTTGGCTGTGCCGAGCTCCAGATAGAACTTGGCAGCCAACTCGTTGGCGATGGCCTCCTCCTGCAGGAACTCATTTCTTCCGGCCAGAAGAATGGCCTTGTCGTACAGCGCAATGGCCTTTGCCAGGTCTCCGAGCCGGGCGCTCTTTTCCGCTTCGACGAGAAGATGCTTGTGCTCGAAATTCTCCGGGCAATACCCCGCCCATTCCTTCAGCCTCTGCTGATGCTCATCCACCAGTTTAAGATAGCCTTCCTTCTTGCCGTCGTCAGCCCGCACATAGTCGGCGAGCATGCTGAGCGAGTAGTAGAAATAGTGCACTGCTACGGTATAGTGGCCGGGATTTGCCGTGAGGTATCTTGCGCCCTCTTCGGCCGCCTCTATGGCTGACTCATATGCCCCATGGAGGTAATAAAGAGGAAGTTTGCATGCAGCATGATAGATGAACAATGCATTGACGTCGTTGGCCTTTACAAGGTGTGGTATCTTTTCCTCTTCGTTCCACATCACGCCCTTCAAAACGAAGACGTCCTCAGCATTTCCCATCAGATTATAGACACATTGAAAGAGCATCTCGTAACTGTCGATGTACCTTAGAATGTGCAGTTCACGGATTGCAGAATGATACTTGGAGGCCTTTGCCAGGATGGAATCAAGGACTTCACCCGAGTGCACTATGTAAGTCATGTGGCGGGCCAGGGACATTCCGGCATAGAGAAAATCGCCTACTTCGAACGCTCCCTTGTATGACTCGATAAGAAGCTTCAGGTCCGTCCGGAGCGGGTTCCTCCAGTGGTTTACGAACGTGGCGTAGCCGCAGGTTGTCCGGGGCCTCAGGTAGCGGACATCGAGCTTGTCAAGAAGCCGCATTCCCAGCCTCCCAAAGCGGTATCCCTGCTCGATATCATTGAATTTCCCTATCAGGAGGGACCCGTACATGACATATCCCCAGGCCGCGTATGGAGAATTGCCTTCCTTGAGGCTGTAGTTGACGAGCTGGGTCTGGGTCAGCGCAAAGTAGGCCGGGACCCCCACATATGCCGGCATTGCGCAAGCAGTCAGAATGCGCGACACAGCGATCTTCTCGGGTGAGGTCATCTGCGGGAGATTGATCAGGTTCTCGATTTGTCTCTCTTTGACTGATTCCTCTGCCTTGGCGAACTCGGCAACGATTATTTCAGGTGTGGCTTCACGAGGCATTTCGAAGCCCAGCATGCGCAGGCCGTCAATCCCATACCCCAGAGCCTCGCGGTATTTGAACATAGAGGTGTAATTATCCAGCTTGCTCTCATAAACCTTGACTTTATCCATCAAGGAGGTTGCTTTGCTTAAGACCTGGTCCAGGAGTCGTTCGGCAGACTCGTAGTCCCCCAGCAGGTATCCGACCTCGCCGCCCTCCTGGTGCAGGGCCAGCGCGAGGTCATATTCCTTTTCCCATGCATCCGGCGAGAGCAGACGGATACCTTGTCTAAAGTGGATGTCTGCCGTGTGATAGGCCGAAGAATTCTTGGCCTTTTGTCCGGCCAACAGGTTCAGGCGGGCGAGTTCGTATCTTTCATCCTGGTCTGTAATCAGCTTTTCGGCGGTGTTCAGCTGGTTGACAATGAAGAATATCCTTTCTTCCAGCTCTTCGCTGGAAGTTTGTTCAAGCGCAAGCCTGCCGATTTGGTAGTGGAGGCTGACCTTTCTGTCAGCGGGTATTAGAGAATAGGCCGCTTCCTGGATCCGGTCGTGGAAGAAGACGTAGTCTTCTCCGGAGAAGAGCAGGAGGTCTTCATTGATGGCTCTTCTCAGATTGGCAACAATATCATCCACGGATGTATGTAGTATCGCAGACAATATGTTCAGTTCTGCCTTGGCTCCCACGCAGGCGCAGACTTCGACTATCTCACGCGTCTTGCCTCCCAGCTTCGAAATTCTGTCGGCCATCAGTTCGACCACATTGTCTGTAACCTCCATGCGGCCGATCTTCTTAATGTCCCACTGCCAACCCGAGAGCGGATCAAGCTGAAGCATTCCATCTTCATACAGACTCTTTAGAAACTGGTTGACAAAGAACGGGTTGCCGCCGGTTTTACGGTGGACGATCTGCGCCAGAGGGGCTGCATAAGCCTCATCACACCGCAGGAAATCGGCGATCAGCATGCCTACGTGCCGGACCTCCAGAGGTTTCACAGAGATGTCGTTGACCTCCATGCCAGTCTTTCTGATCTCTTCTATCAGTTCTGTCAGAGGATGCGCTGACGAGACCTCGTTGTCGCGAAAGGCGCCGATCAACAGCAGAAATCCGATCTCCGAATCGGTAATCAGGTTCTTCAGGAGGCGAAGGCTTGCGGAATCGACCCACTGCAGGTCGTCAAGAAAAAGCACCAATGGATGTTGTTTGCGGGCAAATACTCTGGTAAAGCCTCGGAAGACCATGTTGAACCGGTTCTGCGTTTCCTGTGGACCGAGTTGAGGCACTTCCTCCTGAGGCCCGATGATCAGTTCCACATCGGGAAGCACATCCGTGATGATCTTTCCGTTCGGACCCAGCGCCTCCAGAATGACTTCTTTCCAGGCCTTGATCCTCTCTTTGCTCTCGCCCAGCAGCTGATTGATCAGCCCCTGAAATGCCTGAATTATCGAGCTGTATGGAACATCCCGCCGGAACTGGTCGTACTTCCCGGATATGAAGTAACCGCGCCTGGCCACAATCGGCTTGTGCACCTCATTTATCAGAGATGTCTTGCCGACACCGGGATATCCGGAGACGAGCAGCATCTCCTTGCCGCCCTGACTGGCCCTGTCAAACGCCGAGAGCAGGAGAGCCGTCTCCTTTTCCCTGCCGAACAGCTTCTTGGGGATTTGGAATTTGACGGACACGTCCTTTCTGCCGAGTTCAAAGGGTTCGATCCCTCCGGTAGTCTCGAGTTGCTGCAAGCACTCCTGCAGATCAGCCAGCAACCCGACGCAGTTCTGGTAGCGTTCTTCGGCAGCCTTAAGGAGAAGTCTCATTATGATATCCGAGACAACCGTCGGAATCTCCGAATTGAAATGACATGGCGGCTCCGGTCTCCGGGCAATGTGGGAATGGATAACTTCCATCGGATCGATCGAGATGAACGGGACATGCCCTACAGCCATTTCATACAGCAGAATGCCCAGTGAATAAAGGTCGGTCCGGTAGTCTATCGAACGGTTCATGCGGCCTGTCTGTTCCGGGGAGACATAGGCCAGCTTGTTTTCGATTACAAAAGGATCGTATATCTCGTCATACTCATGCGTATACTGGGATTCAACACCAAAATTTGAAATGCGGACCCGTATGTCTCTCTTGTTGAGCAATATGTTGTGCGGTCTGATATCCTGGTGGATAAGATCGTGCTTGTGAAGTTGGCCGAGCGGCCGTGCAATTTCCACCGCCACTCTCAGCAGACTCGTGAGATCAAAGCGCTGGGATTTAAGGACATCGCGAAGAGGGATGCCGTCGAAATCTTCAAGCACGAGGGCCATGCTGCCGGCATAATCTTTAACCTCGTGTACCTTCAGCAGGCCTTCAAGGTCAAGCGCCCTTATCTGCTCGTATTCCTGTTTGAACCTGGCGATTTCGGAAGGGCTCGGACGGTCCGCCTTCAGCACCTTGATAATGACGGTATTTTCCCTGCCGTCCTGACTGCCGCGATAGACAACGGACCCCTTCGTCTCGGTCACCTGCTCAACATGATAATCCAGTATCATTTCCATTCAGCTCGCTCCTAAACAACCTGAAGATCGGTCAGGAAAAGGCTTAAATGCGCAAAAGCTCCAGCGCTATAAACTGTCCGGAGACGACTGAGCGGAATGCCTTTCCACTCAGTCGTCGCGGTTGGTACTCCTTACTTCTGGCAGCCGGCTACGAAAGCATCCAGTTCTGAATTGAAGCGGGCGGTATCTTCAACAAACGGACTGTGTCCGATGTCTTTGTATAGTGACAGCTTCGCCCCGGGAACCATCTTCGCAGTGTATTCCGCCATTGCGGGAAGAATTACGTTGTCTGCTTTGCCCTGCGTGATAAGGCACGGCACCGATATCTTGCTGAGCACATCATCATTATTCAGATCTCTAGCCACCATCGCCCCGCGGACCTGCGGAGGAACGACCATGTTATAGCCTATCGCACGGGCGAAGAGATCTTGTCTGATCGGCTTGTTCGAACATCCCGTGACAAAAGCCATAGTAGCCTCGAGATTCGTATCGAGATCAGGAGGCGCGCACATTCCTCCCGCGTTGTTCAAGAATACAGGCCCCACCATCGGATAGCCTTGGGACTGCATGATCTTGTTTGCACCGTCTACAAAATCGATTCCGCTGATGGCGGAGTCGCCGTAGAATCTCAGATAGTCGGAGATAACGGCGCCTCCATAAGACCAGCCGACGAGCACCGGCTTTTTCAACTTCATTTCCTTGATAATGGCTGCAATGTCATCCGCCCATAATTGGCTGTTTGTATAGTTCTCAGGGGCCAACGGTCTTTCAGAGTCGCCGTGCCCCCGGAGATCGAATGTTACCATGCGGTATTTCTTGGCCAGTTTTTCATTGGTGTACTGCTGCGACCAGCACATATGATTCTGGGACCATCCGTGTATCAGCAGGATGGCGGGTCCGTCCGGGTTTCCCCATTCCCGTACGGCCAATTGAAGCCCTCCTCCGCCTTTAACGTGAATAATTTTCTCCGCAGCGGAGACCGGGCTGAAAGTGAAAGAGACCATGATTACAGCCAGCAAAGAGAAGAAGAAAACACGCTTTGATCCAGACATCTTTTCCCTCCTTTTATCATTAGTAGTATATACTTCTTTCCTTCAATTCTTCATTCGAAAAATCGTTTCACTGCACCCCCACCACAGGGGGCGCCGCAGCCTTTGGTTTGTGCAGGCTGAAGCCCGCGACAATGATCGCTACGCTTGACAGAATAGCTGCCTTCACCTCCTTTCGTT
>DATHCU010000209.1:0-6545 GCA_035319385.1 Thermodesulfovibrionales bacterium | reverse complement strand
CGGCTCGATGACAAGGCCGACGAGTTTATCTTCTTCATGCAGGACAGCGTCAAGAGGATGGACAGGCTGATCAAGGAACTGGTGGATTTCTCACGCCTGAGGACCGGGGTAAAAAGGTTGCAGCCGGTTAATTTCTCTATTCCACTCGAGGGTGCCCTGCTTGGCCTTCACAGCGCTATCAATGAAAGCGGGGCCGAAATAACGTTTGACGCCCTTCCTACGATCGAGGCCGATGAGCTCCAGATCACAAGGCTGTTTCAGAACCTCATAAGCAACTCCATCAAGTTCCGCGGCAAGGAGAAGCCGCGCATACACATCTCTGCCGATAAGAAAGACGGCGAGTGGGTCTTTTCGGTCAGGGACAACGGCATCGGGATCGAACCGAAGTTCTTCCAGAGGATCTTTCAGGTATTTCAGAGGCTGCACACGACCCTGGAATACGAGGGGACCGGAATGGGCCTGACAATGAGCAAGAAGATCGTCGAGCTTCACAAGGGGAAGATCTGGGTCGAGTCCGAGCCCGGAAAAGGCGCCACCTTCTTCTTCAGCATCCCTGAACATCACAGCTGAACCCAGGGCATCTGCCCATTCCCACCACATCTATCTCCCAACAGCCGTAGGGTCAGACTTGTTCATTGAATAATGCATAAAGACCAGCCATTGAGCAGATTAAGAATATAAAGCTTCCCTCTTTCGAATCTTTCATCTATCTTCTCCATCACCTCTTGAATAGTTGTTATTTATGTGATAAAGGAATAGTAATGAGCATGAAATACTCGTTCACGACCTGATTTAAGAAATTTCATGAGGTGGAAGTGAACAGGGTATTGCTTCAAGTTTGTAACACGAAAAGGAGGAAGTGATATGCAAGATGCGATGGTGCAACGAGCTTACACCGCTGTCGTGGAGCACTTCATTAAGACTGGGAGAGCGCCGCACTATACCGAACTGGCGGGAACTCTGAAATTGCCTCCCGAAGAAGCCAGGCAGTTGCAGCATAAGGCGGCAGAGTCCTGCATAGGCTGCTGGTTTGTTAAAGATACAGACTATGTCGAGTCGTGGGCGCCTTTTTCAAATGTGCCTACCCACTATCTTGTGACGATCGAGGGAGAACAAAAGTGGTATGGCCAATGAGGCCTCGAGGTGCTGGCCGTGCGCTGGCTATTCCCTGGGGCGGAGATCCATATCACCACCCATTGCTTGGATTGCGGGCAACCCATCAGCATCCGTATGCGTGACGAGGAGATCCTTGAAGTCATTCCATCAACTACCGTAGGACACATGAATATTCCATTCGCAAAAGCTTTGACAGGAGAAGTGACCTGGGGTTCAGCTTGAAGCCGCATGAATCTCTTCCAGTCGGAAGAACACGTGCGGAACTGGTCGCTTTATAATTCCGCTTCGGCGGAGTCGATCATGCCCTTATCCAAATGGGCTGCCGTCTTCAGCGGACCCCTGTGCAGGAATCGTTTACAGCCGGACTACCTCTCCCGGGTCAATGAATACGCATCCGAATTGCTGTTATCGTTAAAGAAACTTGGCAAGGCAGGGCCTTTCTGGACCCCGGGATAATGATTGGCTGCATTTCTAATAAGAATGCGATAAAATTAAAGAGTTTCTTTGCTGTGCAATTCTTTCGGTCCTAATAGGGGAAGGTCTTCAGCCGCATTAAGGGATCTTCAGAATGAATAAGGGCCTGCGACCAGGAGAACAACAACTGCGAAACTAGGAGCCGACATGAAGACGACAGGCGAAGTGCTGAACAATCATTTGAAGAGCTTTGGAAAGGGCGACATCAATGGCATTCTCTCCGACTACGCGCCAATGGCTATTTTGTTTACGCCGGCCGGTCCCTTAGTGGGAGTCGATGCTATGAGGCCGTTGTATGCAGGTCTGATCGCTGAGTTCGCGAAACCGGGATCTTCCTTCGAGCTGAAACTCCAGTCTATCGAAGGTGAGTATGCCTATATTATATGGGCCGCCGAGACTGCCGATAACAGGTACGAACTGGCGACAGATACGTTCGTCGTGAGGGAGGGTAAGATTGTCGCCCAGTCGTTTGCGGCAAAAATTCTGCCGAAGGGCTGATCATCGCGCTTCGCAGCGCAGGAAGCTCTCCCCTTGTTCAATATGACAAATCCTGAAGCAAAAAGGCTTTTTGACAAGGGGATGGATGCATTGTCTCAGGGCAGCATACTCAACGCCCTTTCATGCTTTGAAAACGCACTCTCAGCAGAAGACGACCCGTTGGTCAGTTCCTTCTACGCCTTTTGCATTGCAAAGGAACGGGGGGAATTTCAGAAGGCGATCTCCATTTGTAACGCCTCCATAAGCAGGGATCCCGGTAATTCGCTCCACTATCTGAACCTCGGGAAGATACACCTGCTAAAAAGAGACAATAAAGAAGCGATCAGCGTCTTCAGACAGGGCATGAGTTTTGAAGAAAACCGGCAGATCGCTGATGAATTGAACAGGCTCGGGACAAGAAAGCCGCCCGTTATTCCCTTTTTGAAAAGGAGCAATATCGTCAATAAATATCTCGGGCTGTTACTGAGCAGACTGAAACTGAGATAATTTGAAGACACGGGTTCCCTGTCAAGCCTGAGAATAACAAAGGCTGACTTTGCGCACAGACACTAAGTGGCACAGGCTTTCAACCCGGACCTTCCATCGAATCCATCGAAAAGCAGAACACGATACCCTGTCTCATCTTTCCGTATCAAAAAATCAGTGGAATCCATGCGGGGATACTGATAGACTTATTATTACCCCGGCAATGAAATACTGCAATATCGTCATTGTCCGGCTTGAACGGACAATCCAGAATCTATTGAAAAGACTGGATTCCCGGATCAAGTCGGGGAGTGACAAACCTGGGATTTTAATATATTTGCTTGCCGGTTAATTGTATTCTTATGCAAAATCAAAATGTGACCTCAGATAACGGAGGGGATAATGAGATACAAAGCGATCCTTCTTTCACTTCTTTTTTCCATTTTCTGCTTCAATGCCGCACTTGCCGGAACATCCGCAAGATCCGGACACGTTGAGATCTTCTCGCCTCAGGGCGAGGTCAGGAATGTCCGGCAGGTAAGCGTCCGGTTTTCCGAACAGATGGTCTCGTTCGGAGACCTGCGTCTGCCTGCGCCATTCGAGATCAGATGCCCTGCTGCAGGTACCGGACGGTGGGCAGACGACAAGAACTGGATCTATGATTTTGAGAAAGACCTTCCGGCCGGGATATCCTGTGAGTTCGTCCTGAAGCCTGACCTGAGGACACTGTCGGGTGCGCAGATAACCGGACAAAAGGATTTTTCATTCTCGACGGGAGGCCCGGCCATAATGGAGTCAGTCCCTTACGAAGGGTCTGAATATATAGATGAAGATCAGGCCTTCGTCCTCGCCCTCGATGCCGAGCCTGTAGAGGAGTCCATACTCCAGCATGTCACTTGCTCAATCGAAGGGATAAACGAACGAGTCGGAGTGAGGATACTGAACGGCGAAGAGAGGGACAGGATACTGAAGATCAATCGGTACAGGCGTTACAAGGACATGCCGAGTCTGGTCGTCCAGTGCAGACAGGTATTCCCCGGCAGCGCCCGGGTGAACCTCGTATGGGGCAAGGGAGTGAGGTCCTTGAGCGGGGTGGCGACGACTGAAGACCAGACACTCCACTTCAAGGCACGCGGGCCCTTTGCAGCCACATTCCGGTGCACAAGGGAGAACCCGAACGCGGACTGCATCCCCCTGCTTCCGATGAGACTCGATTTTTCCGCGCCCGTATCCCGGAAGGATGCAGGCGGAATCGTTCTCACAGGGCCGGGCAATTCGTCCTATAAGCCGTCAGACACCCATGCCGATGAAGATTATGTTTATTCCGTTTCATTCGCAGGCCCGTTCCCTGAGGACAGTGCCTTCACGGTTGACGTGCCGTCCGGCTTGAGAGACGATGCCGGCCGGCTGCTCGAAAACAGGGACAAGTTTCCGCTCAGGGTGAAGACGGACGTCTACCCTCCCCTTGCCAAGTTTTCAGCCCGTCTCGGCATAATCGAACTTTCGGGCGATGCGGTTCTGCCCGTGACGGTGAGAAACCTGGAGCCTGCCGTCAAATCGAAGGTGCTGAAGGTCGAAGACCCGAAAGAATATGTTGAAGGACTGAAGGGGAAGATGCACAGGGAACAGCCGGGGGCCGAAGAAGAGATTATCGGATGGCTCAGGAAACTGGCGGCAGCCGAAAGGGAAGATTCGATCTTGAAGGGCGCGACAATCGGGAGGGAATTCTCGATACCTAAGCCCGAGGGCGGGAAGGCATTCGAGGTTATCGGCATTCCGCTGAAAGACCCGGGGTTCTACGTGGTCGAGCTTGAGAGCCGCGTTCTGGGGTCCGCCCTCCTCGGATCACAGAGGCCCATGTTCGTGCCGTCCGGCGCACTCGTCACAAACCTTTCAGCCCATCTCAAATGGGGCAGGGAATCATCCCTGGTCTGGGTGACAACCCTCGATAAGGCAGAGCCTGTCGGCGACGCATCCGTCTCGGTCAGGGACTGCAACGGCAGGCTGCTATGGAGCGGAAAGACCGGCGCGGATGGAATCGCAAGGATAGACGAACACCTGCCGTCCGATCAGGAATTGCCGCAGTGCACCGTCAAGGTCAACTATTCCGAGGCGTCAAACGCCCTCTCAGGCGTGGGACGCGGACTCTTTGTATTTGCGAAGACCGGTGATGACATGACATTCGTCCATTCGTCATGGGACAATGGGATCGAGCCCTGGCGGTTCAACCTCCCGGAGCCGTCATATCCGGGACCGGTAAGCGCCCATTCAATATTCGACCGGACACTCCTGAGGGCGGGCGAGACTATACACATGAAGCATCTGGCCAGGAAGAGGACAATGGCAGGGTTCTCGATGATTGAG
This sequence comes from Thermodesulfovibrionales bacterium, assembly GCA_035319385.1. Classification (GTDB taxonomy): domain Bacteria; phylum Nitrospirota; class Thermodesulfovibrionia; order Thermodesulfovibrionales; family SM23-35; genus DYFC01. The sequence continues at coordinate 1,628 of DATHCU010000209.1, read as the reverse complement.
GAACCGGAGCTTCCAAAAGCGGTTTTGATACGCCACAGGGGCAGCGATCAGCGATACGAATTCCCTTTGTCATGGGACCCGAAAGATGTAGCGGAGACAACCTGGAAGATACCGCCTGACGCCAGGCTCGGATACTACGACGTCACCCTCCTGAAGAAAGCCACTGAAGGGCACAAATCCGGCAGCGATGGCGGACCTCAGGGAGAGGCAGAAGGATATTCGGAGACAGATGGGTGGATGTCCGGTTCATTCCGGGTCGAGGAATTCAGGGTACCGCTGATGAAGGCCGTTATACAGCCGGTTCAGAGCCTTCTGATCAACGCGCACGAGGCGGACCTGGACCTTTCTGTTGCATACCTCTCGGGAGGGGGCGCGGGCAGCGCCCCGGTAAAGGTAAGGAGCCTGATTCAGCCGAAATCCATATACCTCGAAGACTATGAGGATTTTGTATTTGCCAACGGTGTCGTAAAGGAGGGTGTCGCAAAGAGGTCCGATTTTGAGGAGCCGGAAAGCGGGGCTGCGAAGGAGAAGCCTTTGATCCAGACCCAGGAACTCTTGTTGGACAAATACGGGACAGGACGTGTGAAGATAACCAAGCTGCCGGACATTTCCAGTCCCAGGGTACTCTCAACAGAACTCGAATTCAGAGATCCGACGGGACAGGCGCAGACAGTCTCTGCAAACATACCACTTTGGCCATCGAAACTTCTGGTCGGAATAAAGCCCGATTCCTGGGCCGCATCAAAGGAGTCCTTCGAATTCCAGGTCGCGGTCCTGGATCTGAAGAACAGGCCGATGCCTAATGCGCCGGTCGGGGTAGACCTTTTTGAGAGGAAATACTATTCGCACAGAAAGAGGCTGATAGGCGGCTTTTACTCCTATGAACACGTGACCGATACCAAACGCATAGGCCGCGTCTGTGAGGGGACAACAGATTCGAGAGGTCTCCTCTTCTGCAGGATAGCATCTCCCGTATCGGGCAATGTAATCCTGCAGGCGGAATCCACGGACGATTCGGGCAACAGATCCTTCGCAAATAGAGATGTATGGATAGCCGGCAAGGGAGAGTGGTGGTTTGATGTCTCGGACAACGACAGGATCGATCTCCTGCCCGAGAAGAAGAGGTACGAGCCGGGAGAGACCGCAAAATTCCAGGTCAGGATGCCTTTCAGGGAAGCTACCGCCCTTGTGACGGTCGAGAGAGAAGGGGTTATCAACGCCTTCGTCCAGAGGCTCTCCGGAAAGATGCCGACTATAGATCTGCCTGTTCTAGGGTCATATTCTCCGAACGTCTTTGTCTCTGCGCTGGTTGTGCGCGGACGGGTCGGCGACGTCCAGCCCACCGCAATGGTCGATCTCGGGAAACCGGCATATAAGCTCGGGATAGCCGAGATAAACGTCGGATGGCGGGCCCATGAACTGAAGGTAAAGGTGTCTTCGGACCAGAGCACGTACAAGATCCGGGAGAAGGCGACTGTCCGCATTAAGGCGACCAGGGCTGATGGAAAGCCCCTTCCGCAAGGCAGCGAGGCAGCCGTTGCAGCTGTCGACGAAGGGCTTCTCGAACTGATGCCTAACAACAGCTGGAAACTTCTCGACGCGATGATGGGAAGAAGGGGATACGAGGT
>DATHCU010000208.1:0-3022 GCA_035319385.1 Thermodesulfovibrionales bacterium | reverse complement strand
TCTTTCCATGCTCCTTTCAGTGCCATGGCTGTCCTTTGAGCCTGTGGGCAGCATACACCTGGTTGAGGGAACACCGGCAAAGCTCTCACTGAAAGCCCAGTGCAATCTCCCCGAACAGCTTAGGAAATCATGCGCGTCTATTTCTTTTGGCCAGTGTCTTTGCGGAAAGGCCGCGCAGACTCAGGAGATCCTCTTCTCCGATTGTGTTGATGAACGCCACGACATCTCATATGACGGGATGGAGCCTCATGGTCACTATATTGTTCCTATCGTGGTCGGCAACAGGACACTTGGGGTCATTGACATCTATCTCAAGGAAGGCCACATCAGGAATAGACGGGAAGAAGATTTTCTGATTACGATTGCGGACACGCTGGCCGGAATTATTACAAGAAGACAAGCAGAGGCCGAGAAAGAGAGGCTTCAGGCCCAGCTTCTCCAGGCGCAGAAGATGGAGGCTGTGGGACATCTTGCGGGCGGCATTGCCCACGACTTCAACAACATCCTTACCGCCATCATGGGATTCGGGTACATATTGGGAATGAAGATGGGAAAGGACGATCCCTTGAGACTTTATCCCCAGCGGATACTTTCGGCGGCAGAGAGGGCGATACAGCTTACGCAGAGCCTTCTGGCTTTCAGCAGAAAACAGATAACTCATCCCAGACCCGTGAAGATAAATCTGATCATCACAGAGGCGCATAAGATATTTCATCGCATTATAGGTGAAGATATCGAAGTCCGTCTTGTTCCCTCGAATGAAGATATCATGGTCAAAGTTGATGCTAACCAGATGGAGCAGGTATTGATTAATCTGGCGACTAATGCAAGAGACGCGATGCCTGAGGGTGGAGCGTTGACAATTAAGACGCGCGCAGTAGATCTTGCTGAGGACTTCATCAGAACACACGGGTTCGGAACACTGCAGAAGTATGCTCTCATCTCCGTCAGCGATACGGGAACGGGGATGAACAAGGACATGATAGAGAAGATATTTGAGCCATTTTATACAACAAAAGACATCGGCAAAGGCACCGGGCTCGGACTCGCAATTGTCTACGGCATCATAAAACAGCACGAAGGGTTCATCGATGTACACAGTGAGCCGGGAAAAGGTGCAACCTTTGAGATATACCTGCCGGCCACGAACCTCTTAGAGGACGAGGAGGATCGGAGCGAAGCCGTTGCTGCTCCCGAAAGAGGGTCCGAGACTATCCTCGTTGCCGAGGATAATGCTGAGGTAAGATCCTTCGTTAAAGAGATCCTGGAGGACTCAGGCTACACAGTGATCGAGGCGGCTGACGGCACCGGCGCCATAGAGACATTTCTGAAACATAGGGACGAGATTCAGCTCCTGCTGCTCGATGTAATCATGCCGAAGAAGAACGGCAAAGAAGCATATGAAGAGATAAAGAGTCTGGCACCGTATATAAAAACCCTCTTCCTGAGCGGCTACCCCTCGGACTTCGTTCACAAGAAGGGAATCCTCGAAAAGGAGCATGAACTGCTCCTGAAACCCGTCTCCTCTCATCTTCTTTTGAAGAAAGTGAGAGAAATACTAGACAGATAGTCTGCCCCTGCGACTTCTGGTGCAAATCAAGGCAAGAACACATCCCTCAACATTCAGATCAAAACTCTTTTTGTTTTGCAGAAATGGAAAGTAGACCTTATTAACTCCCCAATTACATGACAAGAAGGCAGACACGACAAGAAAGCCTTTAAACAGTCGCGCCGTTGACAAACAGACTGTTTCTTGATATAAGAAGATCAACTGCCCAGCAAGGGGAAGAACATGGAACAGGGGAAAAGAAAGCATTCACGGTTCGATTACTCCGAAATCATTTCGTATGCTCTTCCTCCCTATATTGATAATAAAGTATCAACGGGATTGATTCACAATTTCAGTTATTTCGGCTTGTGCATAATAACGCAGCAGCCTATTCAGGAGGGGCAGGAGATACTTGTGAAGAGTCGTATTATGAGCAAGCCGGTAACAGCAGTAGTTCGCTGGTGCAATGAGACAGGCAGTTCTACGTACAAAGTCGGATTGGAGATTAGCAGATAACAGATGATTTCACCTCAGAGATCGATCACAGTGAAGCATCACGCACAAAGTGAGGGATGGTTGCCGGCAATTCTACTGCCATTTCCATAAAACCCCGGTATTGCCCATTCACGTACCAGGGTGTCTGATAAATCAGTTTCTTGATCCCTTTCTTTTCGATAGTGTAAACGTTGGTTTCTCGCCGCTCCATAAGTTGTTTGAGCTTTGAACGGGCGGGTTCCGGGTGGCAGTCGAAGAGATTTGAACCCAATAGCTGTCTGCCTCCCGATTTTTGAAATGTCGCTGCCGCTTTGTCATTCATCTCAATGATAACCCCTTGCGGGTCGCAAATCGTTATGGCCCCCGGAAATTCCTGCACCCATTGATGTGCTTCCATTCGTATAACCCTCCCGCTATTTTCGCCGATATCTATCCGGCATTCTACACAGAATGTCGGCCATGCGCCCTGTTCAAGGCGCTCAGCAGCGCCCTGAAAGACGCAATGTCAATGTTCGTATCCACTCCGACACCGAAGAACTCTCTGCCGGAATCGTCCTCTATCTGGATATAGGCCGCAGCTCTTGACTGAGATCCTTTCTCGAGCGCATGTTCATGATATGAGAGCAGCCTAAACTTCTCTGAGACGCCTGATTGCAAGGCATTGCTGAAGGCGTCTATAGGACCGTTCCCCTTTCCCTTAATCGTCTTTTCGGAACCGTTCACTGCAAGCGTCGCATTCACTTCGATACCGCATTCCCTGGATGCCGCTTCTTCCGACCGCATCTCAGTGATACGGCATCCCTTAAGCGATAGTGGGCTGTCTGCATTCAGGTACTCATCCTCAAAGGCATGCCATATCATATCGTGTGAGACCTCTTTGCCCGTCCTGTCTGATAATGTCTGTATCACCGCACCGAATTCGGGACGTATGGCCGCTGGCAGGCTGAAACCGTATTCCTTTTCCATCAAATAAGCAAC
>DATHCU010000207.1:0-4105 GCA_035319385.1 Thermodesulfovibrionales bacterium | reverse complement strand
TCTCCTTCGAGTGGATATCCGCGACTGTTCGATCTGGAAGAGATTCGGCACTCGCTGAAGAAGTTGATGTGGGAAAGGGTCGGGATCATCAGATGTGAAGACTCGCTCAGCGAGGCAAAGCAGAAACTGGAATCATGGGAGTTTGTCCTGAATAAAAGATTTGTAACGAGAAGGGAACTGGAATTGAAGAACATGTTCACGCTCGCCTCCCTGATTACGGAATCCGCTCTGCTTAGAAAAGGGAGTGCGGGCGCTCATTACAGGTCGGATTTCCGTGTAAAGGAGCCTGATTGGAAGAAACATATAACTTCTGTTTCCGATGAAAGAGGGGTGAATCATGAGTTCGTCGCCTAGCGTCGAGAGAAGGAAAGCGAAGATAGTATGTACGATCGGCCCTGCATCATCTGACAGGCGAATCATATCCCTTATGATTAAGAACGGCATGAATGTTGCCAGACTGAATTTCTCTCATGGGGATTATGAGACCCACAAAAAGAGGATAGACCTTGTGCGGCAGATATCGAAAGACCTCAGGACACCGGTGGCCATATTGCAGGACCTCCAGGGGGTCAAGATAAGGGTTGGAAACATCGAAGGCGGGTCCGTGGAATTGAAGAAGGGCAGGGAGCTGGTTTTGGCCCCAGGCGACAAAGTCGGAAACAGAGACGTGATATTTATCTCATACCCTTCGCTGCTCAGGGAAGTCAACAAGGGTGACAGGATTCTTCTTGATGACGGGCTGATACAGTTGACTGTTACGGGCAAGACGCGAAATGGGCTTCGCACTACAGTTATTGAAGGAGGCATCCTCAGGGACAGAAAGGGCGTGAATCTTCCCGGAGTGAAACTCTCGATAAAAGCATTCACTGAAAAGGATGAAAATGATCTTGCGTTCGGCATGGAGATGGGAGTGGACTATGTGGCTATCTCCTTTGTCCGCGAGGCAGAAGACATCAGGAAGGTAAAGGAGTGGATGCTGAGAAGGAATCAATCCATCCCGGTCATCGCAAAAATTGAAAAACCTGAGGCCCTCTGCAATATCGAAGAGATCTTCTCGGAGGTGGACGGCATTATGATCGCGAGGGGCGATCTTGGTGTCGAAATACCGCCGGAGGAGGTTCCGCTTATACAGAAGGGGCTGATCGAAAAGGCCAACAAGAAGGGAAAGATAGTCATTACCGCAACTCAGATGCTCGAATCCATGACCGAGCACCTGCGCCCTACGAGGGCTGAAGCCACGGATGTTGCCAATGCGGTGCTTGATGGGACGGATGCTCTCATGTTGTCGGCGGAAACCGCGTCGGGGCGATACCCTATCGAAGCCCTTCAGATGATGAACAGGATTATCAGGCATACGGAACAGATGAAAGAGACCGAATCGTCCTACATCCGCGGGAATATCTTTGCCGAGGCCACGGCCGATGCTGCCTGCCGTGCTGCGGAAGACATCGATGCCAGAGTGCTCGTGGCGTTCACTCAGTCGGGATTCACTGCGAGGCTTCTTTCCAAGTTCAGGCCCGGGGTGCCGATAATTGCCCTCACTCCCGATGGGAAGATAGAGAACAGGGTCAGCCTCTATTGGGGCGTCACGCCGAAGATTATGCAGCTTCCAGCTACAACAGATGAAATGATTAGCGGCATTGAAAAGTCACTTCTTTCGGAACGTGTGGTCAGGAAGGGCGATGTAATCGTGATTACGTCAAGCTCCCCTCTCTCAACGCAGGGGAAGACGAACTTCATGAAACTGCACAGGATCGGGGAGTAAAAGACAGGAAGCAAAGCCGCGGATATCGGCGGAGAAAATGTCCCATGGATTGAGCTCTCTGAGCCAAGAAAAGATCACTGCGGCGTTCTTATCTCAAATGTCTTTATCTTTCTGTGGAGGTTGCTTCTTTCGATATCGAGTATTTCAGCGGTTTTTGAGATATTCCAGTTGTTCTCTTCGAGTTTTCTTGCAATAAAGTCCCGCTCAAACGCATCTCTTGCCTCCCGTAACGTATCAAAAGAAAAATAGTCTGAACGGGTTGGTTCTCCGATAAGGATGTTCCTGGCATTTATGTTGTCCGAGGGGTTCATAATCACGAATCTTTCTATGACATTCTTTAGTTCTCTGATGTTGCCGGGCCAAGTATAAGCCTGCAGCATACTGAGGCCATCCGGGGAGAGTTTCTTCGGCTTCTGACCGTATTCGGCGGCGAAATATTCGAGGAAATGCTCGACCAGTTCCGGAATATCTTCCTTTCTCTCTCTGAGGGGAGGGACGATTATCGGGATGACATTGAGCCTGAAAAGCAGATCTTCCCTGAAATTGCCCTTTTTTGCCTCCTCTCTCAGATCTTTGTTCGTGGCAGCAATAATCCTCACGTCGACTTTTATGTTCTTGTTCCCGCCTACGCGCTGAAACTCCTGGGTTTCAATTATACGCAGGACCTTTGACTGAGTGGACAATGACATGTCCCCCACTTCATCAAGGAACAGGGTCCCTTCATCGGCAAGCTCAAATTTCCCTTTCTTCCGTTCGAAAGCTCCGGTAAAAGAACCCTTCTCATGACCGAACAACTCGCTCTCGATCAACTCCTGAGGTATGGCCGCACAGTTCATTTCAACGAATGGCTTGTCTACCCGTGAACTCTTCTCATGCAGGATATGGGCGACAAGTTCCTTGCCCGAGCCGCTTTCACCAAGAATAACGACCCTGCCGTTACTCTTGGCCGCTAGTTCAATCTGTTCTCTCAGTTGTTGAATTTTGTGCGAATTTCCTATCAGCCTCCATTTCCTGGTAACATCTTCTTTGAGCGCCCGGTTTTCTATCTCAAGCGATCTCTTCTCGAGGGCCCTTCTGGTCACCAGAAGCACTCTTTCCAGGGAAAGGGGTTTCTCCAGAAACTCATAAGCGCCCATTCGCGTCGCCTTGACGGCGAGCTCGATATTCCCGTGGCCTGAAATCATTATGACAGGAAGACCGGGATAGGCCTTCTTTATCTCCTGCAGGGTTTCGATTCCATCCATCCCAGGCAGCCAGACATCGAGAAGAACGATCTCAGGACTCTGTTCCTTCAGGGCGTTCAGGGCCTCTTCGCCGGATGCCACTGCCGTCACATTGTAGCCCTCATCTTCAAAAATACCCGCGAGGGTCTCACGGATGCCTTCTTCGTCGTCTACTATCAGCAAAGTAGTATCCATATATCTAAGTCTCCTTTAACGGGACTTCTATCATGAATATTGTACCACTGGGCTTGTTGTCTCTGACACCTATCTTCCCCCCGTGCTCCTTAATGATTCTGCGGGCAATAGCAAGCCCAAGCCCCGTTCCTTCCTTCTTCGTGGAAAAATTGGGATGAAACAACTTGTCCTTGTCCTCGCTCTTGATTCCGGGACCCGTGTCCGAAATCTCAATGATTACACGATTGGATGGTATATCAAAAGCCAGAGTTACATCAATCCTTCCTTTGAAATTCATAGCCTGGACGGCGTTCTCGAAGATGTTGATGAGTACGCGTTTAAACTGCTCGGCATCGAGGTCCACTGCTTGAGGATCGTCGGGCACAGAAACATGGACCTCTATGTTCTTGTGGGCCTTATACAGATGCACAACCTCGTCTATCAGGGCAGGCACATTAGCAGGCGTCTTCCTTATTTCCGGCATCTTGCCGTACTTCGAAAACTCGTCAACCAGCTTCTTGAGACTGTCAACTTCCCTTATGATTGTCTTCGTAGCCTGACGGAACGCATGTTCAAAGTCGTGGTCTTTCTGGTCCCATTTCTTCATAATACGTTCCGTGGAAAGCTTGATCGGGGTCAGGGGATTCTTGATCTCGTGGGCTATCTTTCTCGCCGCGTCCTGCCACGTCAATGCCTTCTGGGCCTCTATGATATCTGTAACATCATCAAATACAACAAGGAGTCCGATGTACTTCTGCAGATCACGCAGACTCGTGATGAATATGAAGAGAATGACCGTCCGTCCGCCAATAATGGTCCTAACCTGCTTCTTGACAGGTTTAAACTCTTGCCCTTCGATGCCCTCGACAAGTGTTCGGATTTCCAGGGAGTCTATCCTGGACAACAATTCCGTGTAGTTCTTGTGAATGACCTCTTCAGATCT
>DATHCU010000206.1:0-2324 GCA_035319385.1 Thermodesulfovibrionales bacterium | reverse complement strand
GACCTTTCTTGAAATAAGTATGCCGTCCGTCTTATTGTCAGACCTTAACTGAAAATCAGCATCAACTCCTATGTCGACAACAACCACATCAGAGCCCGCGTGCCGTGCAAGTACATTGATCCCGGCACCTCCTTGAATAATGTTCAACACCATCTGTCTCGTAACTTCCTTAGGATAAGCTGAGACTCCCTCACACGCGACCCCGTGGTCTCCGGCAAAGATGAATATGACCTTTTTATCCAGCGCCGGCATGGGCTTCCCTGTTATTGAAACAAGCCGCTTCGCGAATTCTTCCAGCCTTCCGAGGCTCCCCTGGGGCTTCGTGAGGCTGTCAAGACGCGTTTGCGCCATTTCGATAGAGTCCGCATCCAGCACGGGAATCCGGCTAACCGTCTCCTGTATCATCTATCTCCTTTATCTTTAAAGGTATTCCCGAAACAACGAGATAGACTTCGTCCGCGGCTTCAGCAACCCTCTGGTTCAGCATTCCGGCAAGGTCTCTGAATTCTCTTGCCATCCCGTTCTCAGGCACTATCCCCATGCCTACTTCATTCGAGACTATAAAGACGCAAGCCTGCAAAGAGCGCAGTGAAGATATCAAGCGTTCGATTTCGGCCTCCATATCCAGCTTGGCATGCATGATGTTTGAGAGCCACAATGTAAGGCAGTCCAGGACAATCGAACCGCACTTGCCCTTGATATCATTGAGGACCTCAGCGATCATCAACGGCTCTTCGATGGTGTCCCATCCGTTCCCACGCTGTTTTCGATGCATCTCGATCCTTTTACGCATTTCCTCATCACGGGCTTCGGATGTGGCGATATAAGCCCTTCTGCCGGGGATACCAGACGCGGCCTTCAGGGCAAAAGAACTCTTCCCGCTTCTCGCGCCGCCTGTTATAAAGACTATCTTCTTCATGTTCATGTAACAACCCTGTAGTCTTTTATGTCCAGAAACCAGTATCCCTCTCTTTTGACGACTTCTTCTTCGGTTATCTCGATTCGGCCCTTAAATACAGGACAACCGAGTACAAGGGTGTGGTACTCCCCTTTTTCTCCGCATGGGTCAACATCGGGTTTACTCTTAAGATGCTCAATGAAACGCATGTCCACAGGTTTCCCTATCCATTCCTTGTCGATCAAGTCTGATTGGGCGCTGACAATAACAGCCTGGACCCCGGCGTCTACATAATCCTTCATCAGGTCCCCCGTATCCCTTCCCCACAGAGGTTCTACAGCCTCGCACCCAAGCTCCCGGCAGACCCGCTCTACCCATTGCCTGTGCTCATCAAGGTATATGTCTCCGAAGATCATGCCCCGGATGCCGCCTGGCAGGAGACTCCTGACAGCCTCCTTGAATTCAGTCTCATAATTGCCGGGGGTTGTCTCTTTCTGCACGAGTGGAATACCGGCGAGTTCTGCCTGTGCCTGAATCAGCTCTCTCCTGACACCGTGAAAACTGACCCTTTGATACTCCTTTGATATGAAGTTTAGAAGGTGCGAGACCTTAAAGCCAGCGCTCATAGCCTTGTAAAATGCGAAACAACTGTCTTTCCCGCCGCTCCAGGATGAAATAAACATTGCACTCCTTTCTTAAAACATTTCCGCTTATGCCGGTCCGATTAAGAAAAGGTGAGGCAATAAGAATAGGTACTATGAGGATCTTGGCGGACTGCTGCTGAAGGGTTCTCTTGTCTCATTTCTTCCTCCCTCGGGAATCATTTCTTGAAATTCACGGTCTGGACAGGTCTTCCGGCTCCGGGCAACCTACTTGCCTGCCTTCCCATCCCTGTTTGAGCGGACAGTGGCAATCCAGGCTTTCGTTCCCGTTACGGCTGCGGGGCAGCGGGAGAATCACCTCAACGGTCCACTCCTCTTCCCTGACATCCAGCCATCATTGAGATTAAGGATCAAATGCTCAGGCGCTCTATTATCGCCTCCTCTGCTTAGTCTGTAGGACTTTATATCATACCTGCAGTTTATTTGCAATATCTATTTCCCGGACAGTGTGGCTGTCGGCTTGATGGCTTCACCCGGAGGAAGATTGGAAGGACCGGGGGATGCCGGTTCTAAGTGAAGTGCTTTCTTAGGTAGTTTCTGTGTATAAGGTAGTACCTTGTCATTATCCGGCTTGACCGGATAATCCAGAACGCATTGAAAAGACTGGATTCCCCGATCAAGTCGGGGCATGACGGATTACTCGAACAGCAATTCACGGACAGCACTAGTCAGAGGCAAACTTCTTGACAGCAGCCTTCTTGATGATTGACAAGTCTGCTGGTTTGTGTTTCACTATGGGGCATATTTAGAGAATCTTTTTGAAG
>DATHCU010000205.1:0-4252 GCA_035319385.1 Thermodesulfovibrionales bacterium | reverse complement strand
GGGCCGGGTCTGCTGTTACGGCTCCGTGAAGGCCGATGAGCTGATGATAACCGAAGATTACTCGCATGTCATCCATATCGTATCCAACATCAGCGGCCGGCTGGCCACAGGCAAAGATAGCCTGGATGTTGTCAAGGCGGTATTCCCCGGGGGTACGATAACCGGAGTCCCGAAGGTGAGATGTATGGAGATTATCGATGAACTCGAACCTGTTCGGCGCGGACCGTATACCGGATCGATAGGATACGTCGGGTTTAGCGGGAACACGGATTTCAACATCATAATAAGAAGCTATGTCATAAAGGACGGCACCGCATATGTGCAGGCAGGGGCCGGTATTGTAGCGGATTCAGATCCGGATCGCGAGTATCACGAGACATTGAAGAAGGCAGAAGCTTTGATAAAGGCGCTGGAGATGGCCTGAAATCAGGAAAACCTGAACCAGCTCTTCTTCGTCTGCAGATTTTCGACACTACCGACGATACTTCTAAGAAGGTTGCCTATTTCCTTTTGTTCTTTTCGGACATCCCTGATCTCGGCATGAATTCCTGAAAGGACATTTTTCAAGTCTTTCACGGCAAGAGTCATTTCGGCCATCCCGCTGATAATAGCCTCGACCTTTTCAGGTGAAATGGCAGGAACTTCCCTCCTTACAACGGTCTCCCTGATCTCGGTGGCCTGTGGGGCATTCTGAAAGGCTGCTGTGTCATAGGTCGGCTCGTGTAGATCCTCTTCGAGAACCTCCTGCCCGATCTCGGAGCCAGCACTCAGCACCTGCTCTCCAGACTCCTCCGCAGGTTCGTATTGTGAAGTCAAGAAACTTTGCATCGTCGCCTCCGGGGCCTTTGCCACTGCGGGCTCACTCACCCTGGTTTCAGCGACCTTCTCGTGCGGTACAGCCGTCTCCGGCCCTTCCTCAGAAGGTTGAATCTTCACTTTATGCTTACGGGCGATATTCTTGATCACAAGTTTCGTGATCCGCTGAAAGGATTCTTCAACGCCTTTTCCGCTGATCGCAACCGCTTCGAGATGCTCATATAAGCCCTTGGGATTCAGGTCCCTGTTTAATTCTTCTGGTGGGAGAACACTCGCCAGGTCTCTCTTATTGAACTGGAGTAAGACAGGAATATCGTCAGAATTTATGCCGTTATCGGTCAGATTCTCGTACATATTCTTGATGCTCTCGATATTCTGCTCTTTCATCTCGCGCTGAGAATCGGCCACAAAGATTATTGCATCAGCTCCCTTTAAGACCAGTTTTCTGGTTGCGTTGTACCTGACCTGTCCGGGTACTGTATAGAGCTGAAAACGTATTGAGAAATCGCTTATCTTGCCGAGTTCGATAGGTAGAAAATCAAAGAATAGCGTCCTGTCAGCCTCTGTCGCGAGAGACAAGAGTTTTCCCCTTCTGGATGGATCGAATATTGAATGCAGGTACTGAAGGTTTGTGGTCTTTCCGCTCAGTCCGGGACCGTAGTAGACAATCTTTATTGTTATTTCTTTTGTGGCATAGTTAAATAGAGCCATAGAATAATTATACTATAGCATAAACAGCGTTTCTTGTCTGATACTTTACCCTGTACATCGCCTCGTCCGCCAGCTTGATCAATTCTTCTTTAGACTTGGCGCTTTCAGGATATGATGCGACTCCGAAGCTCGCGGTAAGTTTGAGAATATAACCCTCTCTCTTGAGAAAGGTATTCTGTTCCACAGACTTTCTCATCCTTTCGGCGATATGCGCTGCCGACTTGGGAGTTGTCTGCGGAAGGACTATAACAAATTCATCTCCGCCGTATCTTGCAACAATATCTACGGTTCTCAGGTTTCTGAGGAGAAGCTGACCCATTTCCACAAGCACCTTGCTTCCGATGAGATGGCCGTAACTATCGTTTATTCTCTTGAAGTGATCAACGTCCATGAAGATCAGCGACAGAGAGTTGTTGTAACGGCTCGCCCGCTGGATCTCTATTTCTATGGTCCTGTTCAGATATCTTGTGTTGAACAGTTTTGTCAGATCGTCGGTGATGGCGAGTTCCGTCATCCTCTGGTAGAGCGATGTCCTTTCGATAGCGATCGCCGTTTGATCCACTAATCTCATCAACAATTCCAGGTCCTCTTTTCTAAAAGGCTCTCCCGTGCTCTTGTTGACAAGTTCGATGACCCCGACTATCCGTCCGTTTATTTCAACTGGGACGCACATCAGGGTCTTTGTCTGGAAGTGTATGGCCTTGTCGATCTTGCCGGTGAACCTCTCATCCTTCGAGACATCAGGCACGACAACCGGTATCCCTTCCTTTGCGACCCACCCGGCAACTCCTTCCCCCATCTTCATCCTGAATTTCTGGACTTCCCGCGACTTCTTCCGGTTAGCCTTCTCGAAGACAAGATCCCCTGTCTCGTGATCCACAAGGAGGACAGACCAGGCTTCAGCCTTGGTCATTTCCTTCACCTTGTCCATTATCTTCGGAAGAATAACATTCAGTTCAAGGGAGGAAGTGAGCGTCTTGCTGACCTGCTGATAGAACTGCAGTTCGCGTCTCGATGTGGACAACTCCCCTTTCAGATTCAGGCTATCATACAGGAGTCTAGCCTCGCTGTAAGCTCTCTTAACGAAGTAAACCATCTCTTTTGAGCCGGGAGAATAGAGCGGATAGACCAGAGGCTCCTTCATCCAAGGAGAAAATCCTTTGAAGGAATGGACATCTGAGATGACGATCTTGGGAATATGCTTCGACGCTTTCAGAAAGTCCTTGAAGGAGGCGTCAGAACTCATCCGCTTGTCGACGATGAGAACATCAGCCTTCTTCTCCGTTAGTTCCTGAAGGACCTTATCGAGAGAGTCTGCTTTCTTGACATGGAACCCGCTTGAAACAAGGATGTCCTCGTACTCATTCTTGGAAGTAATATTGCCAATCAGTGATATTCTAAGCATTTGCGCCGCAGCATTTCTTGAACTTCTTCCCGCTTCCGCATGGACAAGGATCATTCCTGCCGACCTTCCTGGCCCTTCTTACCGGCTGAGCAGATGATCCCTCCCCCCTGTTATATTGCACGCGCTGCTGCTTCACCGGCTCTTTTATAGACTCTTTCGTCTGGATCTGGATCTTGAAGAACCTGCTCAGAACTTCCGTGGAAATCCTTGAAGACATCTCGGCAAATATATCGAAGGCCTCTTTCTTGTATTCGACCAGAGGATCCTTCTGCCCATACCCCCTCAGGCCTATGCCTTCTTTCAAGTGGTCCATAGCAAGAAGATGATCTTTCCACTGTGTATCGATAACCTGAAGCAGGATGACTCTCTCCAGGTAGCGTACTATATCGCTGCCGGCCTCGTTCTCTTTTTTCTCATACGCCCCGTGTGCTTCCGAAAGGAGCTTTTCCCTCACAGCATCCCTGTTGTCCTTCTCGATATCCACCGCGATGGAAAACAGTCCGTAAAAGGCATCCTTGAGGCCTTTAATGTCCCAGTCGTCAAAATACTTGTCTTCGGGGCAGTAGATAAGGAGGAGCTCGTCAACGCTGTTTTCGATCATCTCATAGAGGCGATCTTTGAGGCCTTCTCCCTTCAGGATTTCTTTTCTGAAAGAGTAGATCTCGGACCGCTGTTTGTTCATGACATCATCGTACTCGATAAGGTGTTTTCTTATATCGAAATTGTGGGCCTCGACCTTTTTCTGCGCATTCTCAATCGCCTTTGATACCATCTTGTTCTCTATCGGCATATCTTCTTCCATGCCGAGTTTTCCCATGAGACCCGATATCCTGTCAGAGCCGAAGATTCTCATCAAATCGTCCTCAAGCGAGAGATAGAACCTTGATGACCCCGGGTCGCCCTGCCTGCCCGAACGACCCCTGAGCTGATTGTCTATCCTTCTTGCCTCATGCCGTTCGGTGCCGAGAATATGCAGCCCGCCGGCCTCTATGACAGCATCGCGGTCCTTCTTGCAAATCTCGGCGGCTCTTGAAAGTGCCTTGTTCCATTGATCTTCGGAGAATTCCTTCTTGTCCTTCAGAAGTTCCCTGGCCAGACCTTCGAGATTGCCGCCCAGCACAATGTCAGTTCCTCTTCCAGCCATGTTCGTGGCGATAGTCACAGAGCCGCTTCTCCCGGCCTGCGCGATAATCTCGGCCTCCTTTTCATGATACTTCGCGTTGAGGACAGAATGCGGGATCCCTTTTCTTCTTAAGAGGCCGCTTAGAAGTTCCGATTTCTCGATTGATATCGTGCCGACAAGCACCGGCTGGCCCTTCT
>DATHCU010000204.1:0-3274 GCA_035319385.1 Thermodesulfovibrionales bacterium | reverse complement strand
GAGATTGAGAGGATCGCCTTGAATGTTGAGGCGGCTATCAAGAATGTCCCTGAGACCAGCGGCGCCACAGCCGAAAGGGTAACGACCGGGTATTTTCTCGACATCCAACCTAGACGAAGTGAAATAGCTCGCTATGGTCTTTCGGTAAACGATGTCCAGGATGTTGTCGAGACTTCACTCGGAGGAATGAACGCAACGACGACTGTGGAAGGCCGACAGAGATTCCCCGTCAACATCCGGTATGCGAGGGAATTGAGAGACGACATGGAGAGTATCGGCAGAATACTTGTCCCTGTTTCTCTCGGAGGCTCCGGCGGAGGCATGGGCCTGCCTGTATCGGAGCAGGCAACTGCCAACGTGCCTTTGGCCGAGATTGCCGATATCAAGATCGTAAAGGGACCGACTGCAATCAAGAGCGAGGATGGCCTTTTGGCCAACTATGTAACCGTCAATTATTTCGGGCATGATATCGGAGGCTATGTCGAAAAGGCCAGAAAGAGCGTAGATTCCTCCGTCAAGCTCCCAGAAGGTTACAGGATCAAATGGAGCGGCGAATATGAGTATCTACTGGAAACGAGCAAGAGACTGAGGCTTGTTATACCGCTAACGCTGCTCATAATATTTGTGCTCATTTATTTCAATACAAAATCACTGACCAAGACGGCGATAGTGCTGCTTGCAATACCTTTTTCGCTGGTCGGGTCGTTCTGGCTCCTGTATCTGCTGAAGTATCAGTTAAGCGTTGCTGTTGGTGTCGGCATGATAGCGCTTGCCGGCCTCGACGCCGAGACCGGGGTTGTAATGCTTCTTTATCTGGACCTAGCCTACGAGCAATGGAAGAAAGAGGGCAGGATGAAGAGCATGGATGATCTGCAGGAGGCGGTCATGCACGGAGCAGTAAAGAGGATCAGACCCAAGATCATGACAGTGAGCGTGATATTGGCGGGTCTTGTCCCCATCATGTTCAGTCATGGCACGGGCGCGGACGTGATGAAAAGGATAGCGGCCCCGATGGTCGGCGGCGTAGTTACGTCCACTGTCCTTGAGCTTGTGATATATCCAGCTATTTACATGTTATGGAAAGGCCGGAGCTTGCCTGTACAAACAATAGAGAAATGAAGATCGGAAGAAATATATCATTCTTTTGTGCCGCACAGGGATAAGGCCTTGAACATTATTTGCTGAAGCATATTGATCTAATATAATTAACAATAATATCTGTTTTTCTCGCACGTTGAATTTGAAAGAGGTTTACAAAAAACTGACGGAGGCAGATCATGAAGAGTATCATCTTGCGGTTGCTGATGTTCTCATTAACAGTTGTTGTGTTGGCGGGCAGTTCTGCTGCCCTGGCTGATGAACCCCCGAAGAATCCGCCAGACACCGCAACAGTTCAGGCTGTTGTCCCCGGAAGTCAGCAGACGTTGATTTGTCAACCGGCGTCCGGGTCGGGGACGGCTCAGCCGCCACAGCAGCCTGCTTTCAACCAGCCTGCTCAAGCTCAGGGAAGTTCTATGCCGATGGGCGGCGGCATGATGGGCGGAATGAGCTGCCCCATGATGGGCGGCATGATGCAGATGGGATCCGGCATGCAAATGGGTCAATCCGGAATGCAGATGGGGCAGTCTGGGATGCAACACAATATGGATGAGGGGCCCACAATGAAGGATCTGGTCCAGGCGATGACTATTCAGGATATCTTCCAGGTTTTGCTTGACATTACACGCCTGCAGGAGAAGATCTCTTCCGAGATCAAAACAGGTCGCCGCGATTCTATAGAGAAAGAGATCAGTTCGGTTCGTGAGAGGATACAAAAACTGTCCTCAGAGTATAAGGGATTGGTTACAGGTCAGTCCCGTTCCGAGTAATCTTTTGAGGCGGGGGAGGTAGTCATGAAAGAGAAGGATATAAGCAGGAGGGATTTTATCATAATGTCGTCCCTGGGGTTGGCCGGGCTTCTTGCCGGGCCTCTTGAAGGAGTGGCGGAAGCCATAATGCGTGGCGGCATGATGGGTGGTGGAATGGGTGGAGGTATGATGGGCGGCGGCATGATGGGTGGCGTTGCTGTCATGGATTTGGACCCCGGCGGGAATTTCAGGGACCCTGTTGAGATGGCAGGTGTGGTAAATAAACCCGGAGTGGTTGAAGTGGGTCTGGAAGTCAAACCTGCAACGGTCAACGTAAACGGATACATGATGAATATGCTCACCTATAATGGCTCCTTCCAGGGTCCGACGATAAGGGTAAAGAGAGGAGATCTCCTGAAGGTCCGCTTCAAGAACTCGCTCACCTTGTCTACCGCAACCAACACGCTGGGACATAGAACCGACATCACGAACCTTCATACTCACGGCCTGCACGTGTCACCTTCTGGAAATTCCGACAACCCGCACCTCGAGTTTGCCCCCGGCCAGGAGTTCCTGTACGAGATAGACCTTTCCAAGGAAGAGCCCGGACATCTCAATTTCTATCACCCCCACGTTCATGGAGGCGTATCAGAACAGTTCTGGGGAGGCCTTTCCGGGGCCGTCGTGGTCGAAGACGACCGGGACAGCGTGCTGAAGGGGATTGAACGCCACATCTTAATCATACGGGACATCAGCTTCAACGGGGCGTATCCGTCTCCCCACCTGGGACACATGGATTATATGCATGGCAAGGAAGGTAACATTGTCATGGTGAACGGCCAGTCGAATCCTGTCCTTCCGATAAAGAAAGGGCAGGTGCAGAGATGGCAGATTCTAAATACAAGCAATGCGCGTTTTCTGAGACTTGCACTCGAAAACCACACACTGTACCTGGTGGGAACAGACGGGGGACTTGTTGACAGACCCTATCCTCTGAGGGAGATCCTGGTTTCCCCTGGAGAGCGGATCGATGTCCTGGTAAAGGCGGATCAGGAGGCCAGGAACTACAGGCTCGTTTCCCTGCCGTACAATCGGAGCCGTCACGGCAATTCACAGACGTTCACAATCATGACCATGTCTTATGATGGTCAGGGAGGAAAGGAAGATATTCCGCCTGTGATAAACAGGGAGGCAAAGAGGATAGTCAAAGACCCGGGTAGTCTGCCCTACCAAAAGATCGTGTTGGGGATGGGAATGGGAAGAGGATACATAAACGGCCGTACCTTCGGCGAAAACACGTGTACTCTTAATTCGCGTGTCGGCACATACGAGATATGGGATGTTGAGAACCCTACCTGTATGGATCACCCTCTGCATTATCATGTCAATTCCGCGCAGGTGCTTTCGATAAACGGCGGAGATCCCGG
>DATHCU010000203.1:0-2200 GCA_035319385.1 Thermodesulfovibrionales bacterium | reverse complement strand
GATTCGTCTGAAAAGCTTGTCGACGCCTCCGACGCTGCACTTTATGAAGCAAAAGGCTCCGGCCGTAATAGAATAATCGTTGCGCACTAGCCTTTGTCCCGGTTCGGACTGCCTGCCGGATTTGTCGTAGCCCTCCAATATTAAGCATGCGGAAAATCATTATTGATAATTTAGCGGATTTTTTATATCTTTAGGTAATATAGCAGCAAAAGACAGGGGGATTTGTTTTGCTATCAGGCTTTCGGGATCTTCCTCGCTTCGTTTCGGCAGAGTTGTTTCTGTCTGTATCACGATCAACCAATAGGAATATTTGGGCCGCGTCGAAGAACTGGACTCATGAAGAATAATGGCTAAAGCAACTATCCTTCTGGTGGAAGACGACTCTTTACAGGCGGAACAGACCAAGAGCTGTCTCGAGAAAAGCGGTTATGATGTCTTGCTGGCTGACACGGGCAGAGCGGCGCTAAAGGCTGCAAAAACAGGGAATGTTGAACTCATACTCCTTGACCGCATCCTCCCGGACATGGACGGCAGTGAGGTCTGCCGATGGCTCAGATTAAGCAAAGATACGAAGATTATACCCATAATAATGCTCACGGTGAAAGGTTCAGTGATGGAAAGGGTTGACGGACTCGAAGCAGGAGCTGACGACTATCTTCCAAAACCATACAGCGAAATTGAACTGAATGCGAGAATCTATGCCTGCCTTAGGACAAAATCCCTGAGGGATGAGCTGAAGGGGAAAAACAGTCAGCTTGAAGAACTGCTGTCGCGGATGGAAATACTCTCTATCACCGACTCCCTGACAGATCTTTTCAACAGACGTCATTTTATGACGATATTACGGAAGGAATTCGAGAGAACGCTCAGATACAAATTCCCGGTCTCCTGCCTCATGATAGACGTGGACCATTTCAAGGCCGTCAATGATCAATACGGTCATAACATGGGAGACATGGTTCTTAAGGAGATTGCCCATCTGATCAAGGACAGCCTCAGAAAAGCGGATACGGCAGCCCGTTGGGGAGGGGAGGAATTCGTCATATTGCTCCCCGGGACCCACAAGCAGGATTCCTTTGTCGCGGCTTCCCGGATTCTGAGGACTGTCTCAGAGCATGATTTCCCTGGTATCCCGGAACAGATTACCATAAGTATAGGTATGGCCAACATACCTCATCTCAGGATCGATTCTGCCGAAAGACTCATAGACGCATCCGAGATAGCACTGTCAGAGGCGAAGCGGAAAGGCCGCAACAGGATCGAGATTGCTGCGAGAGACCCCGAATAAAGCAATAGTTAATACAATACTTTTTATTAGATTTATTTTAGAAAAAAATGAATTTTGTGGTATAATAGGGTATGTGGTCCATGCTCAATGAGAACCCTACCAGGGAAAAAATAATCCTGCTTCTCAAGAAAAGGGGTCCGATGGCTATCGATGAACTCAGCAGGGAACTTAGCATCACATCTATGGGCATTAGACAGCATCTGCTTTCCCTGGAGAGAAGAGGCCTCATTGAGTACATGACAAAGAGACAAGGCATAGGCAGGCCGGCCTTCCTGTACAAGCTCACGGCGAAAGCTGACGACCTTTTCCCCAAGGAATATGACAAATTCATGATCAATCTCTTTCGCGACATCGAAAAGAACGACGGCAGGGAAAAGATCGACGAGATACTGAAGTGGAGGAGAAACAGGATTGTTAAGGATGCCAGGGAAGGGCTTGCGGACAAGAAATCAATTGGAGAGAAGATGCTCGCCTTGAAAGAGATCCTTGAAGCAGATGGTTATTTCCCGGAGATTTCCGAATCTAGTACGCACTATATTCTGAAACTCTTCAATTGTCCCATTTTTAAGCTGGCCGCGGAATACAAGGAAGTCTGCCGGCATGATCTCGGCATGTTCAGAGAACTTCTGGGGAAAGACCTGAACCGAGATGAGTGCATAAACTCGGGTAATCCCTCCTGCACATACTCGCTTCCCAAGACCGCTTCCAGACACTAGAAATTGCCGAAATCGTTTGACGCCGATACCTCTCGGGTTGGTTCTCCAGGTACGGCCATAGTTTGCTTCTTTTTCATGTAGTCGCCACTGCCCTAGGTCTCGCCGCAGAAAAATTGGACTAATCAGATGGCATAGTGACGTTCAGGGAGCGCAAACCGCAGGAATTTTTCTCCTTGCCATAAGATGTGTATTTATT
>DATHCU010000202.1:0-4344 GCA_035319385.1 Thermodesulfovibrionales bacterium | reverse complement strand
GCAAAGATGGACGAGTTTCTCTCCGAACATGAAGAACAGTATGCGAATGAGTTCGCTGGTGTCATTGAAGAGTTGAAAATTCAGATAAAATAGGTCAGATTTACAGGGCCTCCCTTCTTCGGGAGGCTTTCCTTTTTCTGTTTTATGTAACCCGTATTTGCGGAATAAGCCTGCAACTGTGCTCGCGCTGATATTCGTGTTCTCTAAAGATGGCTCAGGTAATGGCCCCAGTAATCTCTATCTTCTCTTAAAGATGCCTGTTAGAGTTGCATGGTCGAGTATGTGCCCCTTCATTGCCTTTTCCAGGTCTTTCTTGGTAGAACCGGATTGGATGCTGAGAAGCGTGTCAAGGGCATAGATCTTGAAGAAATACCTATGTGTCCCGAAGGGCGGACAAGGACCGATGTATCCGCGTTTTTTGAAGTCGTTGATTCCCTGTTGCGCGCCGTGAGGCGCAGAGTTTTCTGATATTTCCTTCGTCCCAGGAGTTATGTTCCACATGACCCAGTGTACAAACACGCCGGAAGGGGCATCGGGATCATCAACGATTAGGGCCAGGGACTTTGCTCCTGACGGAACATTCCCGATAAGCAAAGGCGGGCTGATGTTTCTGCCCTTGCATGTGTAAGTGTCAGGCACGTAAGCATTGTTCTCGAAAACCGGACTGGAGATGATCAGGTCTCCTGCAGTTGCTTGCCCGGCGCCGGCGCTCATAGCACCGAAGAAAGACACGAGAAACATCGATATGATTAATCTGATTGGTTTCTTCACTGGAGACCTCCTATGCAAATGATATCCGATGTCCGATGAAATGTCCATGCCCGGCGAATAGTTTCGGAGCTTGTGAGTTGGCGGGAAGAAGCGTTCTTACTGATTGCGGACCAGGTGCTGTGATGTTCTCTTCAGGCTCACGGCCTTCCCCGGATTCTGTTGATTCTTTTGTGTCAGTTCATTGATTGCATCTTCGAGTTCCTGCCGGGCCAGGTCATATTTTGTTTCCATTATGGTCTTGTATTTGGTGGGCAACCACTCAGCGTGCTTATTCAAAGAATTTCTGAAATATATGACATGAGTGAGTCTGTCGTACCTTATTTCAGTCTTCCCGATGGAAGCGGTCTCATAGCGAAAAGAGGGATATAGAAGCCAGCATAGCATCAGAATGCATACTGTTACAAGAATTGATATGCCGCCTTTTGTTATTGCAACCTGCTGAGTTTTACTCATGGCATCGTATAAGCATATTCCATGCCCAAAACATTAGGGTGTATCTTATTGTTATAGAAGGAAAATTGTAGATTTATCGCTGAGGTATGACAAAAAATGCTCGTTATTGCGGGACTCATACTGCCACTTTGTGACGACAGGCAGTATGCAGTTACGCGGAGCCAGAGTTCATTCCCGGCCCCGATAGATATCGGAACTCCGAAGTTAACATACTGAACGGTCTCAACCCAGTGCCCGTGGGTTGCTCCTGTTAATCCTTGGTATCCGGCTCGAAAAAGATCCAGCGCACCTGTGGAAAAGTTATCCTGAGCGAACATTCCACTGCGTTAATATCTTCCACCAAACGAGCTGCGGTGGTCATCTCCGCCATCCTCGCTTTTACCGATACCATCAGGTCCGTTCCGAGTTGAAGGGTTATAAGACTGTATACCTCCGCAATCTCCGGACGGCCGGAGAGGAAGTCTCTCAAAGTGGAGAGAGTTTCAGGGTCTGCGCTTTCGCCTATCAGGAGACTCTTCACCTCCACGCCCACGATAATCGCCACGAGTACCAATACGGCCCCGATGGCGATTGTCCCTAACGCATCGTAAAGCGGGTTCCCTGTAAAGATCGTTGCTACTACGGCCACAAGTGCAAGGGACAATCCTGTCAGGGCGGCGATGTCCTCCCCGAGCACCACAATGAGTTCACTCTCACGGCTTGCCCTGAACCATTTGACAAACGAGCGGCTTCCCCTGCTGCTATTTGCCGCGGAGAGGGCACCTCTTAATGATCCGAATTCCAGCAGCACGGAGACAATCAGAACCCCTGCTGCCGTCCAGGGCGCTTCAGGCATTTCAGGGCGCCTCAGCTTGTGCACGCCTTCATAGATCGAGAAGATGCCTCCCATGCTGAAGAGCATAAGCGCCACGATGAAAGACCAGAAGTAGACAGCCTTGCCGTGTCCCAGAGGGTGTACTTCCGAAACGGGTAGTTTCGACCGCTTGATGCCTATCAAAAGCAAAAGCTGATTAGCACAGTCGACAAAAGAATGGATGGTTTCAGCGAGCATTGCTCCTGACCCCGTATGCCATGCCGCCAACCCTTTTGCCACAGCGATACCGCCGTTGGCGCCCAGCGCGTATATGATAGCCTTTAGGGAGCCATTTCCATGAGACATGGTACATATTATCAGAAAGGCGGAACCTGTGTGAATCTCTTTGCCCGCGAGAGCCGTTAATCGCACGGCTATTCGAAGCTTTAGCCTCAATCGCCGGATAATATCCCCGGCAGGAGAGGGGTCACATTGTCTTTCTGATGGCAGCAGTTAGTTCCCGAGTGATCTCTGGGTTTCGGCGCTAAGCTTCTGTTGTCTCGCAGCAAGCCGGTTCAATATCTCCTATCGAATATTTGTGCCTAACCCCATTTGTACCGATTATCCGTTTTGATTCTATTGCATAGAGAGGGCATCTCTCATATTTCTCACTGAGGCAGTAGTTCTCATCTATCAGCGATGATGACAAGGCAGCTTTGCACAGATCGGGTGTACTCGTGCTAAAAGGACATCTGCGAACTTTGTTCATTGCAATACGTGCCTTTCCGGATGCTGCGGCGGTAATAGAAAGATTCTTAATCTTGCCCTGGTCTTGCCTGTCTCAGAGAAAACAGGCCAGACCTTCAAAGAGTGATTTTTGAATCTAATAGAGGGGGGTCTCTATTGAGTGGAAAAAATGTGTTGGCGGACAACTGAATAAATGATTCTTTGACAAATTTGATGAGTGCCATCTTGGTGATCGTGCCGTCAATAAATAAAGGTGCCTCGGATATGATACCCGGCGAGTCGTGGTCGTAAGAAAGATCGAAGTCGAAGTCGACCGCTGATGCGGCTGAGAACACCAAGAGGGAAAGAGTCGTAATCAGAAACAGCAGTGCGTCCTGTGAGCTAAAGCGTAATCCGCATTTGTTATTGTTAAGTTCCATTAAGCTGGTCCGAAGCCATCAATCCTTCCACACGTTTTACGGAAACAACCTCAATCTTCCCTAGATGCCCCCAGGTCCGAAAGGCTTCCAGAGTTGTTTCGAGATTTCCTCCCTCGACCAGCCTGAACACTCGGCCTGTTTCGATAGAAGACCACTCCCCGATATTTCTCACGTCAAAAATAGAGTCCTCCTCTGATCTTCTCTTCAGCACCTGCCCCATATTTTCGGGCTTGAATGTAAATATGACCATTGACAACATGCTCGTCACCTCCCCTCTCCCCGCAGAACATGACTATTAATCCAGGTTGTCTGTGATACCAACCCATACTTACTTATGCATGATATATCCGAAGATGAGAAAAGTGTATCCTCTTTTGTCTGATTTCGCTGTAGGAATAATACGCATGATTATGTCAGTCTCAGTCCTACAAGGTCAGAATATGAACTTGCTGCTTGCTGTTTTGGACCTCTGTACACCATGGCGCCATACGTCATCGTCCGAAAAAATTGACCAGCGATAATGTAGGAAAAACAGGGACATATCTTCTGGAAGAACTCCTGCAGAGGAATCGGCCTCATTTCGATTGAATTCGATAAAGCAAGATGGTATATTAAATATAGTAAATAAATGAAATAATATCGGAGAGGATCATGAATTCCGAAGGCCCGCGACAGACGGAACCTTCTTTTGCTCTGTCATCTCAAAAGCCTCTCTCACGGGAAATCAAAGAAACCTCATTCGGGAGACATAATGGACTTATTCCCTTCGACTCTTATCGATATCCGCAATAGAAAGGAGCAACAGTGACCAGATCATTCAGAATTAGTCTCTTAACGGGTGTCCTTGGATGCGCGGTTCTTGTCTCTCAAGCCGGCGCCGCCGACCCTATTGTTCTTGAGAAACAGAAAGACCAGGTAAGTTATGCGATGGGCGTCAATTTTGTCAGTAACTTGAAGCAGCAGGGTATCGAAGTCGACCTCGACCTCCTGATACGAGGCATGAAGGACGCTGCATCCGGAGGAAAGCTCCTTATAACCGATGAAGAGGTGCGTAAGGCCATATATCTGTATCAGACCGAATTGCGAAGAAAACATGAACAGACCAGGAAAAAGGCTACCAGCGGCGGAACGAAGGAGGTGGGTAAGGCGCCTGCCGCGAAA
>DATHCU010000201.1:0-9181 GCA_035319385.1 Thermodesulfovibrionales bacterium | reverse complement strand
GAAATCGTTTACCGCCGTTACCTCTCCGGGTGTTAGTTCTCCAGGTATACCCACACTTTGCTTCTCTTCGTGTAGCCGCGACTGCTTCCAGGACTCGCCGCAGAAAACTTGAACTGATCAGGGGTATATTGACGTTCAGGGAGCGCAAACCGCAGGAATTTTCCCCTTGCCATAAGATGTGTATTTATTTTATTCTAAATCTAGCTAAAAATACCTTAAGGAGGACAGATTTCAGGGTTATCTGCTGCCTGCCCTGTTAGTGATAAGGTGAATGTGTTGATCCGGCAAATTAGATCTTTTGGGAGCCCGCGTAGGGAACTGGTGTGCATGCCCCGCATGAATGCAGGGAAGCCTGAAGGCTCTTTCAGGGCACCCACCTGTTTTACAGGCGGATCTGATTTCGCTTTACACGGCAGGGTGGGTTTATATTATTGGGTTGGTTGATATGACTAGCATGATGTACAGGATAAATAATAGATATTTTATGATAGAGAATAAAAGGAAGACCGTACAAAAAATTTCAATTTTCTCGCCGCCTCTATTCCTGTCTGAGTCATAACCCAACCCCTTTAAAAAATAGAAATTAGGAGCGCGTCGCTCACTGACATCCCTCAACTTTTGGGGAAATTTGAGGAAGGGGGTTTATCATATATGAATCTGAATATCGTTTATGTCTTGCTCGCAGTAGTTACCGGTCTCGTCTTCGGCCTGCTTCTTTTCTTCGTGTTGCAATCAAGATTGAAAACCCAGAAGCTCGAAATCGAAAGAGAACGGGCCAGAGCAATCGAGGATTCGCAGAAGGAAGCGGAGAGCCTAAGGAAAGAGGCCCACGTTGAAGCGAAAGATATTGTATATCAGGCAAAGGCAGAGGCAGAGAAAGAGATAAGGGAAAGACGTTCGGAACTTAACCATCTTGACAAGAGGCTGAGACAGAAGGAAGAGACTCTTGATAAGAAGTATGATCAGATCGAGAAAAAGGAACAGGAGCTTTCAAAAAGAGAAAGGGAGTATACAAACAAAGAGCGCGGTATCCAGGATAAAGAGAACTCGATCAACAAATTGATAAAGGACCAGACGGAAACGCTCGAGAAGCTCTCCGGCTTCACTTCGGAGGAGGCCAGACAGGAACTTCTTAAGAAGATTGAGGATGAATCGAAGTTTGACGCGGCAAAACTGGCCAAGAAGATTGAAGACGAGGCAAGAGAGAATGCTGAAAAGAAAGCAAAAGATATAATAGGGTTCTCTATCCAGAGATACTCCAGCGACTATGTGAGTGACTCCACCGTCTCCTCAGTCAACCTTCCGAACGATGAAATGAAAGGCAGAATAATCGGGCGGGAGGGGAGGAACATCAGGGCACTGGAAGCAGCCACCGGCGTTGACCTCATCGTAGATGATACACCTGAGACCGTCACTCTCTCGGCTTTTGACCCGGTCAGACGAGAAATCGCCAGGCTTTCCCTCGAGAGACTCATAACGGACGGACGCATTCATCCGACCAGGATCGAGGAAATCGTGGAAAAAGTCAAGAAAGAGGTGGAAACTCATATCAGGGAGGAGGGGGAGAAGGCCGTCTTTGACTTCGGACTCTCCGGTATCCATCCCGAACTGGTTCGGCTCATAGGCAGACTGAAATACAGGACCTCCTATGGGCAGAATGTCTTACAGCATTCAAGAGAAGTGGCGTACCTGGCGGGTATGATGGCCGGCGAACTCAGAGTGGACGTGAAGCTCGCCAAGAGGGCGGGCATTCTTCATGATATCGGCAAGGCAATCGACCATGAGATAGAGGGCTCACACCAGGAGATCGGCGCCAACATGGCGAAAAAATTCGGAGAGAACAACAAGGTCATAAACTCGATACTCGTTCACCATGGAGAGGGAGACCCGATAACGGTTGAAGCTGCCCTCGTGGCATCTGCTGACGCCCTGTCCGCAGCCCGACCCGGCGTAAGGAAGGAGAGCATCGAGAACTACCTCAAGCGACTCGAAAAACTTGAGCAGATGGCCCTTTCGTACAAGGGCGTTGATAAATGCTATGCAATCCAGGCTGGAAGGGAGATCAGGATAATCGTGAAGCCGGAGGATGTGACCGATGAGATATCTTCAATGATCTCCAGGGAACTCGCTAAAAAAATAGAGGCTGAAATGACATATCCTGGACAGATAAAGGTAACTGTCATCCGGGAATCCAGGTTCATCGAATATGCGAAATAGCACTTTTTGCAGTAATCTGCGACTAGTAGGATGATGAACTCTGGCTTTAGCATATCCTTTTGAGAGAACATCTGCGGATAGACGCTGACATCATATGAAAGTTCTCTTTATAGGCGATATAGTTGGCAAGACCGGGAGGAGCGCCATCAAAGCTCTCCTCCCTTCGGTTGTTAATAAGTACAAGATCGATCTCGTCATTGCCAACGGGGAAAATGCAGCGGGCGGGTTCGGAATAACGGATAAAATAACCGACGAACTCTTCGCTTGCGGCGTACACGTGATAACTACAGGCAATCACGTATGGGACAAGAAGGAATTCATCCCGCAGATATCCAAAATCGACCGGGTCCTCCGGCCGCTGAATTATCCTCCCGGAGTCCCGGGCTACGGAAGTCTGCTTTACTCAGCGAGTAACGGCAAAAAAGTCGGAGTGATCAACCTTTCGGGACGCGTCTTTATGTCGAATGTCGATTGTCCATTCCGCACGGCCAAGGAAGAAGTCAATAAAATGCGGGAACACACCAACCTGATCGTCATTGACTTTCACGCAGAAGCCACATCGGAAAAAATAGCCTTCGGCTACTTCATGGACGGGAAGGTGAGTGCGGTTGTCGGGACCCATACCCATGTTCAAACAGCCGATGAAAAGATTTTGCCCGGAGGTACAGCCTATCTCACTGATGTCGGCATGACCGGGCCTGCGGTATCCGTCATAGGGATTGACGTGGACCAGATTATTCACAGATTCTTGACAAACATGCCGATGCGCTTCGAAACAGCACGAGGGGAAGGGATATTCTCCGCAATCGTCATCGAGTTGGACGACGAGACAGGCAAGGCACAGGCAGTGCAGAGACTGCAGCTCAGCTACCCATAGACCTACCATATTATCCTCATCAGGCCGTAAGAGCCTGTCTATACGTAAACTGTAATTCCGACAAGAAGAGAAGCCAGTCTCCGAAGTTCTTGGACAGGACTTTTTAACCGGTATTCGCAAGGCGTGTGAGTCCGGAGCCTGCCCCGCATCTGATACGGGGGCAGGCCGGAAGATATCAGAAAATCACTTTATAGGAAAAGGCTATTTAGTCTGAGCCGGAGCAGGCACAGGTGAGGATTGCGGAACCTTCTGCATCGGCTGAGGAGCAGGTTGCGGCGTTTGAGGTATCTGCTGTACAGGCTGGACTCCCATAGGAGTCGCAGGTGCAGGCATCGTCTGCTGCTGAGGCATAACGGTCTTTTTCACAACGGATCCGCCCCTGGAGGCTATTATCGCCAGCAACAGGGATGTGATCATGAAAACAACGGCGACGATAGTCGTCATCTTACTCAAAAATGTCGCAGCTCCGCGGCTCCCGAAAAGTGTCTGGCTGGATCCGCCAAAGGCGGCCCCGATCTCAGCGCCTTTTCCGCTCTGAAGCAGGACAACAGCAATCAAAAAAAGACACACAAAAATATGAACTATCAACAAGAGAATCGTCATCAAAACCTCCAATTATTTATGTTCAGCGGCTGGCAGTCGCCTGCTATGATGTGAAACTCCGGACTATGAAGCTTAAGGCTTTATGTATCAGACCCCTTGAATCTGACGATCCTCGCAAAGCTGTCGGATTTAAGACTCGCACCACCCACCAGGGCGCCATCCACATCCTGGCAAATCATCAGGGCGTTCACATTGTCCGGCGTCACACTGCCACCGTATAGTATACATAATTCATCGGCCCTATTTCCATACAATCCGCGCAATTTTTCCCTGATATATGCATGCGCTTCCTGAGCCTGCTGCGGAGTCGCAGTCTTTCCGGTCCCGATAGCCCATATGGGTTCATAAGCCACGACCATCTTTTCAGGCGTTACTTCCGCAAGACCTTTCTTGATCTCTCTATCCAGAACCTCCAGTGTCTTGCCAGCCTCCCTCTCCTCAAGAGACTCTCCGATGCAGAAGATTATCCCGAGTCCTGCCTTCTTTGCGGCAACGATCTTCCTGTTTACTGTCTCGTCCGTCTCGTGAAAATACTGCCGTCTCTCGGAATGACCTATTATGACGTGACTGCAACCTATATCGACAAGCATTAACGGAGATATCTCGCCGGTGTATGCCCCTTTTGCCTCATAGAATACGTCCTGAGCCGCAAGACCTACATTCGTTCCCTTCAGCCTTTCGGCCGCCAGTGCGAGAGACGTGAAAGGCGGGGCCAGCACTATATCAACTCCGGAGGCGTCTTTCACTTCAGGCACAAAGCTTTCTATGAATTCCGCAGTCTCCGAGACCGTCTTGTTCATCTTCCAATTGGCTGCCATAAAAGGTCTGCGCATGGAAATACTTTACTGAATATATGGTTGATTGTCAAGGTATAGCAAGTGATATAAACGCAATATCGGGCACTTTAAAAAATTCGCGGATACAAGTAAAATATTACCTGTCGTTCTAATGCAAATATAAAGGAGGCGATTGTGAACAGACGCATAGAATTAAACGAGAAAGATATACCGAAGCAATGGTATAACATTCAGGCGGACATGCCGACTCCCCTCCCGCCGCCGCTCAATCCCGGAACAGGACAGCCCATAACCCCCGACATGCTGGCTCCGGTCTTTCCGATGAACCTGATCGAGCAGGAAGTCAGCACGGAGAGGTGGATCAATATACCGGATGCAGTACTGGAGAAATACCTGATATGGAGGCCGACTCCTCTGTACAGGGCGATATTCCTGGAGAAGTTTCTGGGGACGCCTGCGCGCATTTACTTCAAGAATGAAGGCGTAAGCCCTCCGGGCAGCCACAAACCGAATACTGCCATAGCGCAGGCTTATTACAACAAGGAATTCGGAATCAAGAGAATCGCCACTGAAACAGGCGCTGGCCAATGGGGCAGTGCCCTCTCATTTGCCTGCAATCAGTTCGGACTGGAACTGAAAGTCTATATGGTCCGGATCAGTTTCAATCAGAAACCTTACAGGAAACTGATGATGGAAACCTGGGGCGCCAAGTGTGTCCCGAGCCCGAGCCCTGACACCAATGCTGGAAGAAAGTTTCTCAGCCAGAATCCTGAACACCCGGGGAGTCTTGGTATTGCGATAAGTGAGGCTATAGAGGACGCTGTTACGAGTAAGGACTCGAGATACTCGCTGGGCAGTGTCTTGAATCACGTCCTCCTGCATCAGACTATTATCGGTCTGGAGGCGCAAAGACAGTTGGAGTCCATCGGAGAGTATCCTGATATCGTTATCGGATGCGCCGGCGGTGGAAGCAACTTCGGAGGCATCGCCCTCCCCTTCATCCGGGACAAGGTGCACGGCAAGAAAGTTCATATCATAGCGGCTGAACCCTCGTCATGCCCCTCCATTACAAAGGGTGAATACAGTTACGACTTCGGCGATACCGCGGAGACAACGCCTCTTCTGGCTATGCACACACTCGGCCATGGATTCGTCCCGGCTCCGATTCATGCGGGCGGTCTGAGATATCATGGGATGGCGCCGATAATCAGCAGACTCGTAATGGACAACCTGATCGAGGCGCGGGCTTATGCCCAGCTTGAGACCTTCGCAGCCGGCATCTCCTTTGCACGGACTGAAGGCTTCATACCTGCCCCTGAAACAAACCACGCAATAGCCTGTGTCATTGAAGAAGCTAAAAAGGCAAAAGAAGAAGGCAAGGAAAAAGTCATCCTTATGAACTGGAGCGGACACGGCATCATTGACCTTGCTGCTTATGATGCCTATCTGACCGGAAAGCTCGATAATTATGTTCTGCCGGACGATGACATCAGGAAACTGCTGAAGGACCTCGAAAAGTATCCGAAGCCATAAATATGGCAAAAGGGGATTAGGGCCAAACCCTGATCCCCTTTTGTTTTTTCACAAACCTTACATGGACCGATTCGATTGCTTTGTATTGGGTCCTGGAGCAGAAGAGGATCACTAGATCGCTGTGGACATTTATTGCGGCCAGCTGGGCATGATAGTCGAGTTCACCTACTGCACCTCCGTAAACGACAACCTGCCTTGCAGAAATATAATAGGCTGTTGGAAGAGCAGAACCGACATCGTGACCTTCCTCAAAGGCCATTTCTCCGATGCGGATCTAAGAAAGATCTTTGAAGGCCCGGCAAAAACAAGGATTGACAGAATCATTGAATCTATAAAAAAGGAGGAGAGCTCGGAATCCCAGTGAGTTATCGCTGTTGTGTCCGAATCCATAATATGGTGGCTGATCTGACACGTATCCGGTTCTTTTTAGTTTGCCGGCCTGATACGTTCATTTCACCAGTATCTTGATCTCTATCAGAAATATGGTCCTTCGAATTCTGACTATCTTGTACTGTATCCTGATCCTATCCGGAGTCTCTTCTGCATCAGAAGCCTTCAGCTACTCCCAGGACAACAATATAATCGGCGGGCTGAAGACATATACGATTAAGGGGGACGAGTCACTCATTGAGATAGCCAGAAAGTTCGGAATCGGCTACAATGGGATTGTCGAGGCCAATCCAAAACTAGATCCTTTTGTCCCTGGGAAAGGCAAGACAGTTCAGATAGCTACGCAATGGCTGCTCCCTGAGATGTCTTCATACGACGGCATAGTCATCAATCTCTCGGAGATGAGGTTGTATTACTTTACAAAAGACAAGGTTATGACTTATGCGATCGGGATCGGTGACCAGGGAAAAGACACGCCGGTCGGTTCTTTCAAGATAGTAGACAAGATTGTGAATCCGCCCTGGGTTGTGCCGGCATCCATTAGAAAGGAGAGACCCGAGCTTCCGGGTGTTGTCCCTCCCGGCCCTGAGAATCCTCTCGGATCCCACGCCATGAGACTCTCAGTTCCGAGCATTCTCATTCACGGAACCAACAAGCCATACGCCGTGGGCAGAAAGGCCAGCCACGGATGCATCCGCATGTATCCCGAGGACATCCCTAACCTGTTTCAGGTCGTACCTAATCAAACAAGAGTCACGATCATAAGACAACCCGTCAAAGTGGGGATTGCTGACGGCAGGGTCTACCTCGAAGCTCACAGGGACAGCTCACTGAAGATCAACTACTTCAATGAAGCTCTCAGGCTGCTCAAGCAGAAGAATCTTTACACCAATATCGATAGGACCAGACTGCTTTCGGCGCTGAAGGAGAAGAAGGGCATCCCGGTGAATATCTCGAAGTGAGGCTGCTAAGAGGCCGAGAAATCTTCAGCCTCTTAGCAGGATATCGTATTTACTTCTTTTGATGCAGTTCAAATGCCTTTGTGCACTTCTTGGCAGCATCTTCAGCCCTCCTGGCTGCTTCCTCTGCCTTCATGGCTGCTGCTTCGGCCCTCTTGAGAGCAGTCGCATCTTTGTCGCAACAATCTTTCGCAACTCTCATGGCGTCCTGTGCAAGTGATTTGGCATCTCTCGCTTCTTTCTTGGCCGCCTCTACATCCGCGAGCTTACCTTCAACCGTGTTCAGTCTGGATTCTATGGCTGAGACACGCGCTTCAAGTTTACTGATCCTGTCTATGAGAGGGTCTATCTGCTGTTTCACATACTCTCGTGTGGCACAACCCGAAGCAAATAAGAATGATAAAGAAATAACCAACAAAACTATCTTTCTCATCTAACACCTCCTTTCTAAACTTGAAAAGAATTTTATAAAATCTTAAAGTAAAACCTCCCAAATGTCAATAAAATAATTGATTTAGAATGCCTTTTTATAAAGTTTTTCGCCGCTGAAAGAAATGAAAAATACGTAATCGATATGGTAGTATTTCTGAATGTCTATTGTGAGAATTACTGAGACAAACATCGACAGGATTTCGCAGACTGCTTTAGAGACACTCGAATCTGGTGGCATTGTAGCGTATCCTACGGAGACCTTTTATGCTCTGGGCGTTAGATTTGATATCGAGAGTTCTCTGCACAGACTGTATGATGTCAAGAAAAGGCCGCGGGATAAGGCCATGCCGATAATAATCGGCAGCACAGCCCAACTGTCACTTGTCTCCTGTCGTATTAATGAAACAGCTGAATACCTGATCGAGAGATTCTGGCCCGGTCCTCTCACGCTTCTAGTTCCGGCAAAGGATGGCGTCTCCGAATGGATAACTTCTGGGAGCCGTAAGGTCGCGGTCAGGATTCCGGGGGAATCCTTTGCGCTCCATCTGGCGAAATGCGCAGGATTTCCTATAACATCTACGAGCGCAAATCCCTCAGGCAGCCCCCCGGCGATGGATACCCGGACCGTCAGAGAATACTTTCCGCACGGAATCGATCTCATTGTGGATGGTGGGAACACCCCTGGCGGCCTTCCTTCTACTATTGTGGATACTGTGGACAACACAATAAGAATAGTGCGCAAAGGCGCAATAGAGGAAGATATGATACTTCCCCAATCACCTCAGTAGAAGCGTAACAAACACGATCTCCCACTGAACATATATCCTACTAAGTAACGGGTTTGTGAGGCTCGCTAAGGATGTCTTCCGGCGGCTTTCTGACAGCGGCCTTCATTCTCAGCAGAGTCGCGACGATCCCGCCTATTAACGCTCCGCAGAGGGCTGAGAGAAATATCACGATAGCAAGAGACGCTTCAAGTTTCCAGAAGAAGAAGGTGACAGCCACCGGCATGGCATTCTGCACAGAAAACACAGCCACAATCAACATGATGACCAAGAGGAGAATTATTATTGCCATTCTGTGTCCTTTCCATCTACGCCTTACTGAAGGATCAAAGCACCGGACGTACTAGCATTATAACGACACTGTTTATGAATCGCAAGAAAATCCTGAGGCAGCAGAGATGTCCCCGATCGGCCCTCCTTCCGATGCTATTGACTATGTACAGACCATCCGTTGAGACTCTATTTGCAGTTGGTGCAATGTTACAATATTTCATGTTTGACAGATCTTGCAAAAATGTCCTCGTCAGGGGAGTCAACTGGATTGGAGACAGCGTCATGACGCTCCCCGCCATCAGATCCTTAAAGAAG
>DATHCU010000200.1:0-4251 GCA_035319385.1 Thermodesulfovibrionales bacterium | reverse complement strand
GTGACCCCGTCAATCTTCTTAGCTTCATATTGAAGACCGTTTTCAAGCCTTTTCAGCATCAGCACTTTCTTATTTATGGTCAAAGTCACTTCCCCGGCATCCGCCTCAGCGGCAACATAATAATGGCCCTTTTTGATCACCGCGACATCAACCCGGGATGCTAGAACAAAATCTTCGATCATTTTTTGAGCATATAGGGTTCGCATGTAAGCAACTCCTCCTATGGTTCCAGCAATGAGATCTCCGATTTCCGCCGAGGTCATCTTGTTAGTATGCAACACCATGGCATAGAGGGAAGAATCCCATGGGTCATCCTTTCCCAGAATATCTCGTACCCATGTAAATCTGTCTTCATCGTCTTTATGAAGTGCCTTAAACGCCTTCTTCTCTGACAGGCCGAGATCACGCGCTTTCAAACCTCTGGATTGCATATCGGCAATGATAGATATTCTCAGTACGTCAGCAACCGACGCAGGTATCAAGAGGCTGGTAAAGCCGTTTATAAATATATTGTCATCAATAAGGATCTCTGCCAATGCTGCCTTGAGGTAAGCAATAGACAGTTCCTTTTCACGGGTCAGCCGGTTAAGAAAGGGCGTCCGGGTAGAAAAGGCGTTCTGCAGCTTGGTTTCGCTGAAGCCGGACATGCCGGATGCCTTTGCAACGACATCGTCATCTGTTACATATCTGAAGCCCGTTCTTTGAATGATTTCCCTTATCGCAGGTTCCTCCCCGCAATATGTCCCTGTAAATGCCGCTATAATAGCCATCGTGTTGACCCCTTTCTCAGAAGAAATTGCTTATCGGTGTCCCGTTTTCAGATTCCAGAACCAGCGGACGTCCCGCCTTTCCAAGGCTTTCACATCAACCTTTTGTGCTAATGAACATATCAAGTTTCGTACCAGGAAAGGAATTTGATAAGCTATTGATTTTAAGGAGTATTGTAATTCGCAACTATACAGCACACATAGACGGCATGGTTGCAATATGCAACAGGAATATATTTAACAGGAAAATATACGCGGTTTATAAAGGGTTGCGGAGATGTTACAGAAAGGGCTTCATTGTTGCATTGTGCAACTCCCGTGGAACGGATAGCGAGTGCATTCCCTCGTCTTGCCGAGGTGTCAGCGAACGGATATAAAGAAATACTTTCTTATGTTAATCTACCCCGCCAGCAACGGTGTCTCCCAAAATACCCTCGAACTGTATGGCGATGTTGTCCCAGAGGAATTGAGACGCATACTCCCTGCCGCGTCTTCCGTAAGATTCCCTCTGCTCTCTGTTCGTCAGCAGGATCCTTATCATCTCTGCAAGACCTTCAGCCGAGCCGGTGGGGAAGCTGACTCCGAATCCCTCCCGGCTGACAAAAGAGAGCTCCGGAATATCACTCACTACCAAGGCTTTCCCGCAGGCGGCGGCCTCGAGTATGCTGATCGGTGAGGACTCGTGCCGCGATGGGAGGACAAATATCCTGGCTTCCGAGAGAAGCCTGAGCTTCTCATCTCCCGTCACAAAACCCGCGAATTCTATCTTCTCCATGAGCGAGTGCGGTTTATCAGCCACTAGTCTCGGGAACTTGTCAAATTCATATCCCGCGAGAATCAATCGCAGATTCGGGAAATCCGGACTGATCAGTTGAAAGGCGTCTATTAACAGGTCCAACCCCTTTGTATAGATATCGATCCTGCTGAGAAACAGGATATAGTCTCCATCAGCGGGCTGAGTACGGAGCAGCTCCGTGTCTATGCCGTTGGGTATCACGAGAGACGCAGCAGTCTTTCCCCTGCGTACGGCTGTTACCTTTTCTCTTGTCACATCCGAGACAAAGATCAACCTGTCATAAAGCCTGGGATAGAACATCTCGACGAGATACATGGGGACAAAATAGAAAGGACTGAATTTCTTGAAGGCATGCCTCTCCATTATGCCCTGGACCTGCAGGACTACAGGAGTCTTTGTGAAGAACCTCGCGAAAAAAGGGGTTGCAGGCAGGAAATTCTCGACAATAATATCAAACTCATCACCATGCCTCCGGACAAAATCTGCCGCGCGAAATGTGTACGCCAGTACGCTCCTGGAAAGACTCCTGCTTTCGGTTCCTACAAAGAGATGCTGCAGTCCTTCTATTTCTCCGTCTTCGGCGCCGGGATAGCGCATGCAAAGCAGAGTTATGTCGTGCCTATCCTTCAACCGCCTGTATATCT
Organism: Thermodesulfovibrionales bacterium; assembly: GCA_035319385.1. Classification (GTDB taxonomy): domain Bacteria; phylum Nitrospirota; class Thermodesulfovibrionia; order Thermodesulfovibrionales; family SM23-35; genus DYFC01. The sequence continues at coordinate 2,044 of DATHCU010000200.1, read as the reverse complement.
CATAGCATCTTATGCCGGCCCCTCCGAACCCGAAAGGGCTGCCTATGCTTTCATAGATGATCTGGAGTACCTTCACCCCTGTTTTTCCAGCACCTTGGAGAGAAAGTCTTCATATTTCAGGGCGATCTTGTCCCATGTGAAATCCCTGGCCCAGTCCCTCCCCCTCTGCCCCATCTTCCTGCGTTCATCCTCTGACAACGTGATGCAGCGCCGCAGCTCCTCTTCAAGAGATCGGGGATCTTCAGCCCTGAAAGAAATGCCGGCATCCTTTTCCGTAACAAAGGAGAAAGCCGGTATGTTGCTCACCAAAAGACACTTGCCATAGGCCATAGCCTCAAGCGCGACAATGGACTGGGCTTCATATCTTGAAGGCATGACTACCAGGGATGCATTTCTTAAGAGGACGGCTTTTCTGTCTCCGTCAACCCATCCCGTCAATTCGATATTCCGCCTTACGTTCTCAGGCAGGTTCTGAAGAAGACCTGAAAATCTCTCCCTGTCGCGGCCGTCTCCGGCTATGACCAGCCTTGTGTCCGGGAAAGCGCTGTAAAAGCCTGAAAACGCCTTGAGCAGTATATCCAGCCCCTTATGGTGTATATCGATTCTGCCGAGAAAGAGGATATAGCCGGAATCTTCCCCATATTCGTGCCCTATGGTTTCTTCGGCTATCCCATTAGGAATTATCCCTACATTTTTGTTTCCGCCAATACGGTAATTGCTCTTTGAACTCTCGGCGACGAATATAAAGTGCTCGTAAGGCAGCGTCAGAAGACGCTCGAACACATACAGAACGGCAGCATAAAAGACGCTGTACTTTTGAAAATACCTCAGTCCGGTATATCCCTGTATCTGGAGAACTACAGGCTTCTTCGTGAGTGAATGCAGCCTTGTCGGGATGGCAGGTGAGAACTCCTGAACAATGATATCAAAGGATTGTCCGTGTTCCTTCACAAACAGCGACGAACAGCGGGCGTACGACAGGAGCGTTTTGGTGAAGTTTTTGCTTTCTGTCCCGACGAATTTATGCCTTAATCCCTCTATCTCACCGTCTTCAGCGCCGGGATATTTCTTGCACAGAAGCGTTATCTCGTGACGATTCTTCAGATACTTGTATATTTCGTAGGCACGAATTCCGACCCCGCCGATTCCGAAGGGGTCACCCCTGCTTTCATAAAGAAGATGAAGGATTCTCATCCCTTTGCCTTGAAAGCTGAAAAGCTTCGTACGCGGATATGACTTCGCCCGTATCTCCCAGCATCTTAGTCCTTCCGAGGTCAAGCCACAAAACCTTTTTGCAGAGGTCGCTTACCTGTTTCATATCGTGCGAGACAAAAAGAATGGTGACCCCGCGATCCTTAAATTCAAGGATACGCTCCTCGCATTTGCGCTTAAAATGTGCATCGCCGACTGACAGAATCTCGTCGATGATCAGGATATCGGGATCGACCTCGGTGGCCACTGAAAAGGCGAGCCGCGCAACCATTCCCGAGGAATAATTCTTGAGCGGTGTATCGATAAAGTTCCGTAATTCCGAGAAGTCCACGATCCTGTCGAATCTCTCCTCTATTCCCCTTCTCGAAAAACCGAGAATCGAGGCGTTTAAGAAGATGTTTTCCCGCCCCGTAAGCTCATCATCAAACCCCGCGCTCAGTTCGATCAGGGGGGCCATCTTCCCTTGCACGTTCACCGTCCCGTCAAATGGCCTTATGACGCCGGATACAACCTTGAGCAGGGTGCTCTTTCCAGCCCCGTTTGAACCTATGATCCCCAGAGATTCTCCTTCAGCGACATTCAAAGATATGTTGCTCAAGGCCCAGAGCGTCCTTTTCGCAAGCCGCTTGCCCTTCATATAATTAACGACGTGCGCCTGAAACGACCCCTTGCGCTCCGCAATGAGCCTGTATTTGACCGATATGCCCTGAAGACTTATCATGTCGCTAAAAGTAGAATACTATCTTGTCCTTGTTCCTGTTGTAGATTACCCACCCGACAATGAGCGAGAGAACGGCACAGACAGACCCTCCGATAACATGTTCTGCCGTAA
>DATHCU010000199.1:0-7321 GCA_035319385.1 Thermodesulfovibrionales bacterium | reverse complement strand
ATCCGTCCGGATTCACGACATTTCCGTTCTTGTCTATCGAGAACTGGCCGGCCCGGGTGTAGTAATTCCCGGTTCCGTCATTGACGATGAAGAGTCCCTCCCCGTCGATAGCCATGTCGAGGGCGCTTTCGGTCGTCTCGAAGGAACCCTGTGTAAACAGAGGGCTAACCCCACTGACGAGTACACCTCGTCCGACCTGGGATGATCCCGCCACACCGGCCAGGGTCTGGCTCAGCACGTCTCCGAACTCCACCCTGCTGCCTTTGAAGCCTATCGTGTTCATGTTCGCTATGTTGTCGCCGATGACAGAGAGTTCAGTGCCGCTGGCGCTCAGTCCGCTTATTGCTGTGTACAAAGATGTAATCATTTATGTCCTCCTGTTTTTGTTTGCAAGTCTATAAGTGTTTCGGTGCCGGCATTGCTACTACCCGCTGATCTCCTTTATATCACTGAGACGTATCTTGGTATTCCCGTTCACTATGAGATACGTTATGTCATTGTCATAGCTTACTCCCGTCACCGTGCCGGACCCTTCCTGATCTCCGCCATACGCAACATTCTTTCCGATGAAGGATGCCGTCAGAGTATTGCCCAACGAATTCTGCACAGTGAGCAGATTGTCCATCTGGGTGCTGATATTGGTCAGTTGCTCCAGTGATGAGAACTGAGCGAGCTGAGTTGCGAACTGCGTATTGTCCATCGGGTTTAGAGGATCCTGGTACTTCAACTGTGTCACAAGCAACTGCATGAATTGGTCCTTGCCCATAGAACCCTGTGTTCCTGAAACGTCCATACATTACCTCCGGTTCACACAAAAATATTTATACAATTGTCCCCTGGAGCGCTCACGGGAATGATCTGCGGTTCCGGGGCAGTCCGGTCGGTCTTTGCAAAGCCGCGGCTATCCGCCCTTTCGTCCCGTCTTTCTCCCAGGTGCACTGAAAAACTCCCTATATTTATTCCCTCATCCGAGAGTGTGCTCAGGATGTTGTGGATATTTCTATCGATAAAGTCCTTACCTGCCACCTCTGACGCATCAACCTTCGCATGCACAATCCCCTTATCCAGGCTAAGGTGTATCTGTATCTTTCCAACACCGTCGGGTTTGACCGTAACTTCGATCGAGTTGTCATTTTTTTTCGCAATAATAACAGGCTCCTTGAAAGTCCTGAGCACATCCGAAGCCTCTGATTTCTGATGGACGGCGTCAGTGGAAATAGCGCCGTTCTTCGGATGGTCGTTGACCGAGAAGGCCTCGGCTGTTCTGGTATTTTCTCCCTGCGGATGCCCGCTCTTCACCTGAGGGCCGTCCTTTGACTCGGTCTTTTCATGCGTTTCATCAGTATATGTGAAGGCCGGCAACCCCTCTTTTGTCACCGTCGGCCGGACACCGTCCGAAACCGATTTGTCCGGGTCTCCCGCAGTTCTCTCCACCCCCTGCTGAGCTGCCGTCTTTTCCGGCACGTGTTCGGACGCCTTCTTGATCAGAAGGCTCTCAACATGCTCTTGCCTTGGGACATCCTCCTTTATACCGCCTTTGGGCATAGTCCCATTTACATCCTCCATCCTCGGAGTCTCTCCGACCTTCACCTTCGGCAATTCCTTAGAAAAGTCGGAGACGGTATCTTTCTTTTCATTCTTTACGGCGCCCTCAGACAAGTCGTCTGCAGGTATGAAGACAGAAGGATTTGCGGTTCGGGTATCTACTGATTCTCTCCCATCTTTCTTGGTGCCCTGGAGAGTATTATCCTGAACACGGGTGTTTGTCGGATCAACAGGGGATGCGGACATCGACACCAGGACTAACCCCTCCTTTGAGTCTTTTCCCTCGATATGATGCATGCTCAAGAACATCGGGTAGACTCCTTCCGTAGCCTCTTTTTCTACAGCTGGGTGATTTGTTTCATCGGATTCATCGCTGTCTTTCCCGCTTACAGGCACTGTCACCGGCTTGCCCAGACCGCCGGATCCCTTTTGTGCATCGGGCTTCGAAAGGTGCGTCAACTTCTTAAGTGCCTCCGAAAGTATTCTGCCCACCGTCCGTCCTACGCGAGGAGAACCCGCAGGCATAGATTTCTTGCTTTCCGGAATTGAGGGAGAAGAGTCTTTATCCGTCTTACTTTCTGCTGCAGTGCGGGTTTCCTCCGGAAGAGACGGTATGGACGCGCCTTTCACAGCCGCGATCAGCGTATTCTGTAATAACACCGCGGCCGGTCCGTCAGCAGGCTGATCCACCGTGTTGTTCGACCCGCCTTCATTCTCTTCAGGATTCTGCTGAACGGGTATATCTCCTGATGACTCATGGGCCTTGAGTATGCTGCCGTTGAGAAGCAGAGCGAACAGCCCGGCTGTGTGCGACCCTCCGGCTGTGACAACTTTTGAAGTAAGCACGTTCTTAATCGGTGTCTCTGTTTGAACCGGCAATGAGAATTTCATGTCTGTATATAATCAACAATCATGCCATGTGAAGAATATCGCACTCGCGATTCATAATCAGACTGCCTGGGAGGGCATCCTGGCACTACTATCCTTTAAAAATCAAACTGTTACGACATATTTTGGAAGACCCTAACAAGGCGAGGCAGAATATCTTCAGGTACTCTCGGGGAAGTTGCGAACGATTTGCGGCCGGGCAAAGGCAGGAAAAAATTTCAGTCGGCCGGAAAACTTTTCTCTAGTCTCCTCATGCCGCGCGTGATCGAAGCGACTTTCCTGTCCTCCATATTGGAAAGTACTGCTCCGGCTTTCTTCGGCTTCATGCTCCGGATAATCTCTGTTGCGGTCTGCTCATCGAGTGCGCTGAGTTTTGATGCGGCCTCCTCCGAGGGCATTCCTTCATAGACTTTGACTATATAAGTCATCCTCTCGGATTTTACCTTTTCGAGCGTCTTGAGTTTGGCATCGATCTCTGCGAGCAGTTTTGTGTATTTGTCGGTCTTCAGCTCCACATCTTTCTTCAGGGCATCCAGTTTCTTCTCCTCCTGAGAGAGAAACTCTTCCTTTGTCTTGAGTTCCTTCTGCTTGCTCTCGATATACTTGATCATATCGTCCTGGGCATAACCAGGAGAGAAAACAAAGAGGGAGCAGAGAACACCCAGAAATATGAAGCACCTAACCGCGATTCGTGAATCGGAAGTCATTATCTTCTCAGGCCCTTTGAAAGATAATTGTAATCGGCCTCTTTCTGCTCCAGCTTGACGATCTGCCTGTTCTCTTCATCCACGACCTGGTCTCTGAGTTTCTCAAATATCCTCTTCTCCTTGTAGACTTCCACCATCTCGGTCTTCTTTATTTCCAGCTCGGAGGACAACCTCAAGACAACACCCTTCTGTTCTTCGATCTTCCTGCCGAGGTGCGAGAGATAATCATAGAAAAGGGTCATCTCCGTAATATTCACGGGCTCTTTATCGCGGCATGAGTTGAACCTTGAGTCCGTTTTCCTGAGCATCCTTTCGAGTGATTGAAGCTTCTCTTTCTCAACGGTCAGAAGCTCGTTGACCTGTCTTACCTGGGATTCCAGGTGCTCCTGTTCGTATCCCTTCAATTCGAGCACCTTGGACAAAGTATTCTTGCGCGTCATCTCTTGGCCTCCCTTTCATCAAACAGAACGTAGAGGCCCTGAAGGGCATCGCCGAGGTCTCGTTTCTCGGACATCCCCTGTTTCAGGTAGGTCTTCATCCTGTCAATCATCTTTATCGCGTAATCCACTTTAGGATTGGCGCCTTCTTTGTAGGCGCCAAGATTTATCATATCCTCAAATTTCTTGTACGTTGCCAGCACCTCGGTGAATCTCGACGCAAACTCCTTGTGCCGGTCGTCTGCTATGTCAGGCATCAGCCTGCTGATGCTGCGCAGAATGTCTATCGAGGGGTAGTGACTTTCCATCGCAAGATCCCTTGAAAGCACAATGTGCCCGTCGAGCACCGCCTTGGCAGAATCGGCTACCGGATCGGCGTGATCGTCTCCCTCAACGAGGACAGTGTATATTCCAGTGATGCTGCCTGAACTCTCGGACGTTCCAACCCGTTCGAGTATCTTGGGCAGCATCGCAAAAACAGATGGTGTATATCCCTTCGCAGTCGGTGGTTCACCGATGGCGAGCCCTATCTCGCGCTGGGCTTGGGCGACACGTGTGAGGGAATCCATCAGGAGCAGCACGTTTTCCCCCCTGTCCCTGAAGTATTCCGCTATTGCCGTTGCCGCAAGGGCAGCCCTGACTTTTGCCAGGGGTGGCTGCTCAGATGTCGACACCACCACAACGGACTTTGCAATTCCATCCTTGCCAAGATCCTTTTCTATAAACTCTCTGACCTCTCTGCCACGCTCACCAACCATCGCAATCACGTTCACCGTTGCCTCTGTGTACTTTGCTATCATCCCAAGCAGAACGCTCTTGCCCACGCCAGGTCCTGAAAAGATTCCGATCCTTTGCCCTTTCCCACAGGTAAGAAGCCCGTTTATGGCCCTTATTCCAAGGTCCAGCGGCTCCGTAATCCTCCTCCTTCGGAGGGGGTGGGGAGTCTGGGACAGGAGCGGATAGTCCATTCCATTGACAGGACCCTTCCCATCAAGGGGTTCACCTGTGCCGTTGATCACCCTTCCCTTCAGGTCACCGGACACTCTTATTGAGACCTTCTTTCCCAGTGGCAGGACCCGGCTGCCCAATCTTATGCCCGCGAGTTCGCCGATCGCCATCAGCATCACTTTGCCGTCCCTGAATCCGACTATGTCCGCGTCCAGAGACATATTGTCCTCGGCAAATATTTTGCAGGATTCGCCTATGGTGGCCTTGATGCCGGTTGCCTTAACGATTATGCCCGTAATCTCGGCAATGCGTCCGTAGGTCTTCATCGGATCCACTGCGGATACAGAGCCTATGTAGGGCGACAGGTCAATTTCCACCGATCCGCTCTCCCATCTCCTTTATAAGGTGTTTCAACTGAACGTCCACGTCGGTAATGATATCTTCCGCAGGGCCGATAACGACCGACCCGTTGACCGGGATTGCGGGATCCGTATCGAATGCAACATCCGGGTGCATGCTCAGGATATCGGGCTTGTGCTTCAAAAAGAGATCATGAAGAGAAGGGTTTATCTTTATCGTAATCTGACCTGTCCTCTCTATCCTGCTCAGCGCCTCCTTGGTCATCTCCACAATCTGATCAGGGCTGAGATCGAGTTCCTTCAGAATGATCTTTCTGGCTATTCCAACCGCCAGCTCAACAACCTGGGATTCAAGCTCACGTATGATCGTCTTTCTGACACCCGCCAGCTCCGACAGCAGACCTTCCAGTCTCTCTATCAGGACCAGGGCCTTTTTTTCTCCCATTGCAAAGCCAGCCTTGTCGCCCGATTCAAAGCCCTTCTCGTAGGCCTCCCGTTCTATCTGCTCCGTATTGAACTCCGCGCTGGAAAGCCCTCCGGCCTTCTCACCTTTCTTCTTCAGGAGGGGCATGCAGAACGGGACGATATTCTTATCCCCGTCAATGCGGTTTCTATGTAACAAGTTCTTCACCGCCCCTGCTGGCTATGACAATCTTTCCTTCCGCTTCCAGTTTTCTCGCGACCTTGACCACATTCTGCTGAGACTTTTCGACATCCGAGAGTTTCACAGGGCCCCTTGTCTGCATCTCTTCCTTCAGAATTTCCACGGCCCTTTGTGACATGTTTTTGTATATCTTTTCTTTCAGTGCCTCGGACGCGGTCTTCAGTGCAAGACAAAGCTCCTCGGTGCTCGTCTCTTTGAGTATCATCTGAATTCCGCGGTCATCCACTTTCACAAGGTCGTCAAATACGAACATAAGGTTCCTTATTGAATCGGCAAGCTCTACCCTGTTCTCTTCGATCTTTGCAAGAACCAGTTGTTCGGTAGACCTGTCCACATTATTGAGTATCTCCGCAACCTTCTTCGTGCCGCCGAGTTTCTTGCCTCTGCCCCTGTTCATGTCAAGCTGACCCTTGAGCACTTGACCAAGCTCTTCGATGGCGTTTTCGGAGATAGATTCGGTGGTGGCTATCCTCATCGCTATCTCGCCTTTTACCTCGTCCGGCAGCAGCGAGAGGACATCCGCGGCCTGGGTCGGTTCGAGAAGCGCAACTATAAGCGCGGCGGTCTGCGGATGCTCGGATACAAGGAAATTAACGAGCGTTTTAGGGTCCACCCATTTCAACGAGTCAAGCGGCCCTTCCTTTGACGCTATTTCAAGAATCTTGGATGCCCCGTCCTCACCAAGGCCCTTTGAGAGTACCTTCTTGACAAAATCCTCCCCGCTGAAATACATGTCCGCACCTGAAACCATACTGGACGCTTCCTTCATGATGTCTTCCATGAGGCTCCGGCTTACACTCTTCAGTCTGGTCATGTGAGTCGTGAGCCTTCCGACGTCTTTTACATCCAGGTTCTTTACGACCTCGGAGGCGCATTCCTCGCCTATGGTCATCAGGAAAATCGCTGCCTTCTCGTAGCCACTCATGGACATGTTATTCCTCAATCCAGTTTTTGACTAGATTTGCAGCGTCCTTCGGATTCTTCTTCGCCCACTCTATGACATTCTTGCCGGCCTGATTCTCGGGCAGGGAAAGTGTCCTCTCTATCTCCGCTACCGTCTGTGGCAGGGGAAACGCCCTCTGCGGAACAGGGGCCGATATTGTCTTCATCAAAGGCTTTATCACAAACATAAGCAGGAGCGCAACCGCCACGAGCGGGGCAGCATACTTTGCGACTGCCATGATAATCGGCAGAACTTCCCTCTTCTCCGCCGGTATCTCCTCCTGAGGAGCCACCTCAAACTGCATATTCACAATCTTCACCTCGTCGCCTCTCTCCTTGGAGAATCCGATAGCGTTCTTTACCATCTCCTCAAACTGTTTCATATCTTCTTCTGTCCGCGGAGCGTATTTCTTTTCACCGCCACCCTGCTGACCCGCATATGTGCCGTCAACCAGGACAGCAGCAGTGACCCTCTTCAGTTCGCCGGGTGTATTTATAACATGGCTTGTAATTTTGCTTATCTCATAGTTTGTGACTTCATTCTTCTTTTCGGACTGCCCGCGGTTTGACGCAGACTGCGCAGCAGTTTTTCCCGGAAGGTTCGACGCAACGCCGGGCACACCGCCGCTCGTCCCGGTAGACGATTTCTCTATATTCTTCTGTTCGCTCCTGACAACCTGGCTGTCAGGATCGTATTTTTCCTCAGTCTTTTCTATCTTTGTAAAATCCAGGTCGGCATTGATCCTCGCCCTTACTTTTGCCTTGCCGACCACAGGCTCAAGAATACTTACAACCCGTGTTTCCATGTCCTTTTCAAAGGCTTTCTGATAT